>JAUYSA010000219.1 GCA_030696545.1 Hyphomonadaceae bacterium | reverse complement strand
TACTGGCGCGGGAAGCCGCCGTAATAGCCGCGGCCGCCCCAGACTTTTTCACCAATCGTGCAATCGGTCTTTTCGGTCGGCAGCTTGAGCTGGGCGCGGAAGACGCCTGCTTTCTCTGGGGCGGGCTGTTCGGCGAACTGTATGGGCGCCATGTCGGGCTCCACGTCGAGGCTGGCGATTTCCATCACCAGTTTCTTGCGGATGGTGGAGGAGAGGTGGCGCAGGTCGAACACCGGGGCAATGAAGGCTGAGTCGCCGCCGATGACGCAATGCTTGTAGTACCGATCGAGATGATCGATGTCGTAGAATTCTTTCGGCTTGTTCAGCATGATCGGCAGGCCGTTGATCACGATGCCGCTTTTCACCACGGCGTCGCGCACCGGCTCGACCAGACGGCCGGCATTGTTGGCGCCATCGCCCGACACGTCGATCACCTGGCGGCCCGATGTGATGTTGTTGTTCAGGATATAATCCTGGGCGGCCAGGAGCGCGGTGGAGATCGAGGTGCGCTGTTCGCCGAAGATCGGCTCGTCGGCGAGGCGGTCGGCGAAGTCGTGGGCGGCTTTGGGGCTGTCGATGATGGTCCACGGGATGGTGGGGATGGGATCGAAGTCGCCGGCCCATTCCATGTACATTACGGCGATCTTGCCCTCGGGGCCGGAGGTGAGGGCGTCGACGACGTCCTTGTGGCGGAAGGCTTCGACATAGCCGTTGCGCTGGATGGTGTGCTCGTCGAAATCCATCGATTGCGAGATGTCGACGGCGAGCAGGAGTTCGAGGTCCACGCGGATCTTGCCGCCTTGCTGGGCGGTGACGGGAGCGGCAATGCCAGCCATGGCGGCGATGGCTAGGGCGGCAACGCCCCTCAGGCTCGACTTGATGCTCATCACCCGCTCCGGTCAGGGGAACAGCTTGCAGGCCAAGCCAGCGGCAGGCAAGCTGGGGAACATCACGAACTCACGACCTTGCCTCGAGACAGGGCGGCGTTTGGATGGGGAGGATCAAATGAATATCACGCGCGCAGGCTGCCTCGCCGCCGTAATGTTTGCCGCCATGCCGGTCTTGATGCCGGCCGGGGCGCAGACGGTTTATGTCCCGCCAAAGGCGTCGGATGGTCATCCTGACCTGCAGGGCGTGTGGTCGACGGATTCGATCACCACGCTGGAGCGGGCGGATCGCTACAAGACGCTGGTGATCCCGCCCGAGCAGGTGGAGGCGCTGACGAAGGCGCATCCGCAGGTCGTGCGGCAGGCGACTGACGACAACCAGAAGACGAGCGATGGCCTGCTGAACGGCAAGGATCTGGCGCAGGGGCGTGGCTACAACGCGTTCTGGATCGATCCGGGCACGCGCTTTGGCGTGGTGAAGGGCGAGACGCGGACATCCTGGATCATCGATCCGCCGAACGGCAAGATCCCATGGTCGGAGCAGGGACGGAAGCTGGCGGCCGAGGGGCGCGAGAAGCTGGGCTATTCCGACCCGGAGGCGCGGCCCTTGGCGGATCGCTGCCTGGCGACCGGCGGGCGCACGGGGCCGCCGATGATCAACGGGCTGTACAACAATCATTATCAGGTCGTGCAGACGGCTGACTCAGTGATGATCCTGTCAGAGATGATCAGCTGGGCGCGGATCGTGCGCATGGGCAAGACGCATAATCCGGGCGTGATCCATCCGCTGTTCGGCGATGCGGTAGGGCATTGGGAGGGCGACACGCTGGTGGTGGAGACGACAGGCTTTGCGCCTGTGCGTGCGATGCAGGGCGTGCCCGCGAACTTGTCCGAGAATGCCAAAGTCACCGAGCGCTTCACGCGCGTGTCGGACAAGGAACTGCTCTACGAATTCACCGTCGATGATCCGGTATTCTACACGCAGCCGTGGAAGGGCGAGACGACGTGGCGGAGCGAGGGCGAGGCTCTGTACGAGTACGCCTGCCATGAAGGCAATTACGCGATGGAGGGCATTCTCAAGGGCGCGCGAGTTCGTGAGGCGAAGGGATTGCCGCTGGAGCAGGCGAACGAGGAGTAGAGCCGGCTGTTGAGCGCGCCCTCGTCCTTCGAGACGATCGCACGAGAGAATTCCGCGGTGCAGCGATTGTGCCTGCGATCCCTCAGGATGAGGGCTATCTGGAGCCGGTGCTTGAGTAGCCCTCATCCTGAAGGATCGCCCTTCGACGACCCCTGCGGCGTCGAGAAGCGCTTTAGAGGTTTGCTGGAGGCGGGATGACAAGCAGAGCGCCGTTCAAGCAAATCCCACTTGCTTGATGCCGATCGGATCAAGCCAGCGCGAAGTCGACCAGCGCTTCGGCGTGAAGTTCCAGCGTGTCGTAGCCGGGGAGGCCGGCTTCGGTGGGCGGGAAGAGCATTCCGATTTCGGTGCAGCCGAAGATGACGCTGTCGGCCTCGCGTGCGGACGAGCGTTCGATCATGGCGAGGACTGTGTCGCGCGATTTGTCGGTGACGATACCCTTGATGAGTTCCTCATAGATGATGGCGTGCAGGGCGTCCCGGTCGGCGCGGTCCGGCACGAGGGCGCCGATGCCTTTGTTGCCGAGATGGTCGATCATGAAGGGATCTTCCATCGTGTAGCGCGTGCCGAGCAGCAGGGGGCGGGAGCGAGCTTCGCTGCGCAGGGCGGCGACGAGCGTGTCGCCGATATGGATGAGGGGCAAGCGGACGGACGCCATCACCTGTGGCGCGACCTTGTGCATGGTGTTGGCGCCGATGGCGATCACGTGAGCGCCTGCGCGTTCGAGCGACTGGGCGGCGTTGGCGAGGATAGCGCCGGCTTCCCTCCAGCCGCCCTCGGCTTGCAGCCGGGCGATCTGCGCGAAGTCCAGCGAGTTGATGATGATCTGGGCGGAGTGCGAGCCGCCAAGGCGATCCGCGACGAGCTGGTTGATCCGCTCGTAGTAGAGTTTCGAGCTTTGCCAGCTCATGCCGCCTATGAGGCCGATGGTGCGCATGTCAATGATTCCCGGTCTGATCGCCGGTTAGCACTCGCGGGTTTGGCCGTACAGGTCAGCGTCGTCTGATCAGGCCTGCTTGAAGACGTCGACGCCGACGCTGAGCGAGGAGGTTGCGCCGAAGCCGGTGAAGGCGCCGGAGATGGGCGTGAGTTCGGCACCGGTGGCGGCGGAGGCGATGGGGATGAGATCGCCATCGTCGACCAGGCCATTGGTGGCGTCGAGCTCGATCCAGCCGACGGCAGGAATATAGACTTCGGCCCAGGCGTGGGGCGAAGACGAGCCGGGGGCGGCGTTGGGCGTGAAGACATAGCCGGTGACGAAACGGGCGGCGCAATCAAGGCTGCGGGCGGCGGCGATCATCAGCTCAGCGAAGTCGCGGCAGGTGCCGGAGTGGAGCCGGAGGGTTTCGTCAGGCGTCTGCAGGCCCTGCTCATAGCGGATGCGGTAGTCGAATTCGTAGCGGATGCGGGCGGCGCATTCGAGCAGGCGCTCGTACTGGCGCTTTTTCACCTTGGTGGCGCCGCCGCGGATCCATTCGGCGGCCGCGTGGCCGGTTTCCCATGACTGGTTGATGTATGGGGCGAGCATCCGGCGCTCGGTGGGAGAATACTCCGTCGTGCCGGATTCGAGGAGGAGCCGCCTTTGGCTTTCGCTGCGCGGGAAGGTTTCGACGGAAAGTTCGCTGATGATGTCGAGCCGCGTCGTCGTGCCCGCGAAGTGCGCGATGGCGACGGAATTTCCGTAAAGATCGCTGCGCCAGACGACCTCCGCCGGCGGCGAGAGGGTGAGGGTGGAGGCGTTCAGCTTCAGCTTGTGGTCGCCGCGTGGCCGCAGATAGAGCTGATGCGGCTGCAAGGTCACGGGCGAGGAGAAGGCGTAGGTCGTCGAGTGACGTAGCTGAAAGGCTGGCATGAGGGGCTCGGGAAATTGGGAATCGGCCAGCAACGTGCGCTGGCGTGTGCGGTTCCAAGGTTAGCACGGTTTGCCGGGGCGTCCGGGCGTTTGCCTTGACCTTTTCCACAGCCGGGCGTAGGGAGCCCGTCTTCCGCGCAGAACCTGTTTCTGTGCTTTGACCAGCACGACCCCGTTTCCCTGTGTTTATGGGCTTCGGACGAGGCTGGCGAGGTCCCCCGCCCGGCGCGTTGCGCTCAGCGGGGCTCTCGCCGTTTGTCTTGGGGCGTTTGGGCCGGGTTTGACCGCGGAAAGCAGGGTCCCCATGTCGGATGGTCCGATGTGGAAAAAGGAAACGCGATGTTCGACGCGCTGACAGATCGTCTTGGGAAGGTATTCGACGGCCTGACGGGCCGCGGCGCGCTTTCCGAGAAGGACGTCAACGAGGCCCTGCGCGAGATCCGCGTGGCGCTGCTGGAAGCCGATGTCGCGCTGCCGGTGGTCAAGAAATTCGTTGATGACGTTCGTCCGAAGGCGATCGGCGAGAACGTCATCAAATCGATCAAGCCGGGTCAGCTGGTCGTCAAGATCGTGCACGACCAGCTGGTCGAGACGCTGGGCGGCGATGAAGAGCCGGACCCGCTGAAGATCGACTCGCCGCCTGCCGTCATCATGATGGCTGGCCTGCAGGGTTCGGGTAAAACCACCACCACGGGCAAGCTGGCCAAGCGCCTGAAGGAACAGGACCGTAAGAAGGTTCTCGTCGCCTCGCTCGACGTGCGGCGCCCTGCGGCGATGGAGCAGCTGCGCGTGCTGGCGCAGCAGGCTGGTGTTGATTCCCTGCCGATCGTGGAAGGACAGCTGCCGCCCGATATTGCGCGGCGCGCGATCCAGGCCGCGAAGTTCGGCGGCTATGACGTCATCATTCTGGACACGGCGGGCCGCACCACGCTCGACGACCAGATGATGAACGAGGCGGCCGATATCGCCGCCATCGCCAATCCCAACGAAACCCTGCTGGTTGCCGACGCCCTTACGGGTCAGGACGCGGTCGAGACGGCCAGGCGCTTCCATGAACGCCTGCCGCTGACCGGCCTCGTGCTGACGCGGATGGATGGCGATGGCCGGGGTGGCGCGGCGCTGTCGATGCGCGCGGTCACGGGCCTGCCGATCCGCTTCATCGGCATGGGCGAGAAGCTCGACGGGCTCGACGTGTTCGACGCCCGCCGCATCGCTGGGCGCATTCTCGGGCAGGGCGACATTGTCAGCCTGGTCGAGAAGGCCAAGGCCGAGATGGACGTGGCCGAGGCCGAGCGCGTCGCCAAGAAGATGCAGAAGGGTCTGTTTGACCTGGAAGATCTCGCTGGCCAGCTGCGCCAGATGCAGCGCATGGGCGGCCTGGGTGGCATGATGGACCTGCTGCCGGGCGTGAAAAACGCCAAGGCGCAGATGGCGGCTTCGGGCGTCGACGACCGGATGCTCAAGCGGCAGGAAGCGATCATCATGTCGATGACGCCGCAGGAACGGAAGAAGCCGGATATTCTCGCCGCCTCGCGCAAGCGCCGCATCGCGGCCGGCGCGGGCGTCGATGTGGCCGAGGTCAACAAGGTGCTGAAGATGCACCGGAACATGGCCGACATGATGAAGAAGCTCGGCAAGGGCGGCATGAAGGGTCTTGCCGGCATGCTGGGCGGCATGGGCGGCGGTTCACCGGGGCAGGGCCCGCAGGTGAACCAGCAGCAGCTCAATGCGCTGAAGAATCTGGGCGGCGGCATGGGCGGCGCAGGCGCGCCGAAACTGCCGGGGCTTGGCGGCGGCGGTCTTCCGGGTCTTGGAGGGGGAGACAAGAAGAAATGAGCACGTCTCCTGCCGACGAACTGAAACGCCTGCGCGCCTCGATCGACAATATCGATGCGGCTGTCGTGCATATGCTGGCCGAGCGCTTCAAGGCGACGAAGGCGGTGGGCGAGCTGAAGGCCGCGCACAACCTGCCGCCGGCGGACAAGACGCGTGAAGCCGAGCAGATCGCGCGGCTGCGCAAGCTGGCCAATGACGCCGATCTCGATCCGGATTTCGCCGAAAAATTTCTCGCCTTCATCGTGACGGAAGTGATCCGCCATCACGAGAAACTACAGGGGAAGGGCTGAGGCCCGGACCGCTGAACAACAACAAGATCACTGACATCAACCCAACGTACGACAAACTGAAAGAAGAGAGTTACCCTATGTCCCTGAAAATCCGCCTTGCGCGCGGCGGCTCCAAGCACCGCCCGTACTACAACGTCGTCATCGCTGACTCGCGCTTCGCCCGCGACGGTCGCTTCATCGAGAAGATCGGCGCCTACAACCCGCTGCTCGCCAAAGGCGATGAAAAGCGTTGGACGATCGACCTCGAGAAAGCCAAGGAATGGCTCGCGAAAGGCGCGACGCCGACGGATCGCGTTGCCCGTTATCTCGGCCAGGCCGGCCTCGTGAAGTGGGAAAACGGCAACAACCCGAACCGCGCTGTCCCGGGCGAAAAAGCCAAGGCCCGCGAGACCGAGCGCACCGAGAAGGCCGAAGCTCGCCGCGTTGCTGCGGAAGAAGCCAAGAACGCCCCTGCTGAAGTTGAAGAAGCCGCCGCCGAGTAGTTGGCGGTGGGCGTCACTATCAGAGATGCGGCGGAGGCGGACGAGGCCTTTATCCTCGCCCTCAACGCCGCATCGACGCCCGCTGTGGGCGAGATGGACGCAAAAGACTATCGCGATATCGCCGCGCAGGCGTATCGCATCTTGATCGCGGAGGCCGGCGGTGAACCCGCCGGCTTTCTGATTCTGATCCGGCCTGGCTCGGCCTATCCGAGCGACAATTATGGCTGGTTCGAAGAACAGTTCGACAGGCATCTCTACATCGACCGGATTGCGATCAGCGCGAGCGCCAAGGGGCAGGGCGTTGGCCGCGCGCTTTATGATGCGGCGCTGGCCGATGCAGCGAGGCTGGGCGAGTTGCGTCTGACGGCCGAAGTGAACGAGCAGCCGCCAAACCCGGAAAGCATGGCCTTCCATGAGAAGCTCGGCTTCCGTCACCTGCTTTCGCGAACGTCTCCGAGGCTGGGCAAGGTCGTGGCGATGCTGGAGCGGCCGCTTTGACTGACAAGCCGAAACTGATTGTGGTGGCGCAGATCACCGGCGCGTTTGGCGTTAAGGGCGAGGCGCGCGTGCGTTCGTTCACGGAAGACCCAGAGGCGTGCTTTTCGTTTGGGCCTTTGCTGGATGAGTCTGGCGAGGTCGTGCTGACGCCTGTGAAGCACCGACCGCTGAACGAGGGGTTTGGCGTCACGGCGAAGGAGAACCGCCAGCGCGAGGAATGGGAAGCCATGCGCGGCACGCTGCTTCATGCGGCGCGCGAGACGATGCCGGAGACGGACGAGGAAGAGGGCGAGGTCTATGTCGCCGACCTGATCGGCATGAGCGTGGTGCATGTCGATGGGCGCGCGCTGGGGCAGGTGAAGGCGGCGCATGATTTCGGTGCGGGCGACCTGATCGAAGTGCAGCCGGAGGCGGGGGCGACATTCCTGTTGCCGTTCACCGAGGAGGTGTTCCCGGAGATCGACATGGAGGCGCGCGTGCTGCGCGCTGATCCGGATGAGGGGTATCTACCCGAAGGCCTTCAGCGGCAGAATTCAGACGGACGCACGAACTGATAGTAGAGCGTCGCTGCCTTGTCGTTTGACTGGCGGAGATTGCGGCGGATGGCGCCTTCGGCCCCAGCATCGTGCGGGTAGGCGTAGAGCTTGTCCGTTAGGTAGGCGACCAGTTCGCGCGGCATCACGGCGATGTTGCGCTTGGTGTCGAATTCCGTGTCGCGCCAGACGACGAGGCAGGCCCCGTTGGTTTTCGGAAGCGGGAAAGCCTCGGGCGGCATGGCCGCGTCGACGACGCGCGCGCGCGGGAAGGCGGCGCGGAGATTGCCCGTGAGGTGGCGGTCGGCGCCGACGATGGTGCCTTCGTCGAAGCCGGCTTTCTTGAGTTCGTCGGCCCAGTCCTTCACCGGCGTATAGGGGCGGCAGCCGCCCTCCTGGCACATGGCGATTTCCATCTGCCATTCGACGAACCGTCCGCCGACGACAAGCAGGGCGAAGGCGATGACGACGGCGCCGAAGGCGCGGATGGCCACGGGAAATTCGCCGCCACGTTTAACATGCAGGAACAGCCAGATCGGCGCGGTGAACATGACCGGCATCATCCAGTGCGCCTTGTAGGCCTGTACGCCGAGGGCGACGCTGATGAGGTAAGCCACTAGCGCGAACACGGTCGACTGCATGAACAGGCGGCGCCAGGCCAGTTCGTGCGGCTCCTCGTCGGTGTTGCGGCGGGGGAAGATCGGATAGATCACCGGCAGCCACAGCGTCCAGAACAGCATCATCCAGAACAGCGAAAGCGGCAGGCTGAATTCCAGAAGGGCGCGGCCGAGCTGGGCGGCGGCGTTGCCGGCCCGCTCGAAATACGCGCTGTCGATCTCCCACGAGGCGGCGTACTCGCTCCACGCGTCAGACAGCGAACCCATGTGGGTCGAGACCCAGATCGCGTAGGGCAGGTAGATCAGGCCAGCGACGAGCAGCGTGATGCCGATGCGCGGAAGCGTCATCGCATCGCGGAAGAAGGGCGACAGCATGATCGCGAGGATCAGCGCGACCGGGAAAACCACGAACAGATGGTGGGTCAGCAGGCCTATGCCGATGGCGATGCCGAGATAGACCCAGTCGCGATAGCGCCGCCAGGTGAGGATGCGCGTAACTGCGTGCAGACAGATGGAGAGGCAGGCCATCAGGCCGACGGCGCCGAGCAGGTCTTCGTGCATCGACCAGCCGACCTGGAAAGTCAGCGCCCAGGCTGCGACTGCGGCGGCCGAGACGGCGGGACGCACCAGCACGTTGCGGGCGGCGAGGTAGTAGAAAGTCAGCGCCACGAACAGCAGCGTGTATTTCACCGCGAACACGATGGGGGGCGACAGCGTGCCACCCATCACCGCGAAGGCGTGCAGCCAGGTCAGCATGGGCGGCTGGCGGGCTTCGTATCCAACCTGCAACGATTGCGAGAGGAGAAGCTGGTCGCCTTCCTCGATCGTGTAGATCGGCGCGATGAAGGTGCGGATCGACCAGTGGATGAGGCAGAAGGCAAAGATCGAGAAGATGATGGCCGACTTGTCGAGCCGCAGGAACGCTTCAAGCGACGAGCCCTGCTCGCGCGGAGGCTTGCGGCGCCCCTTCGCAGCCTTCGCTACGGTCCTGGCCGGCTTTCTTGACTGCTTGGGCTGCCGAACCGGCTGCTTCACGCGTCTTTTCCACTCAACAAACGCCAGAGGCCCAACGCCCGGGACCGAAGAGCCGGTCAGCGCGAGGCGCGCGGATCGTTCCATTCGGCGGCGACGCCGTAGCCACCACGCCGCACAAGCCACATCATGCCGAAGAGGTCCACAAGGCCGGCGCCGAAACGACCGAGAAAGCCATATTTTGACACGCCGTGTTGCCGTTCCCGGTCAGCGACCGGCTCCTCGCGCACATCCCAGCCGGCGCGTTTGACCAGCGCGGGCAGGAATCGATGCATCGCCGCAAAGAAGGGAAGGTCCTGGAAGGCGCGGCGGCGGATCAGCTTGAAGCCGCAGCCCGTGTCGGTGGCGTCGTCGCGCAGGCAGAAGCGGCGGATGCCGTTGGCGACGCGCGACTGCAGCCATTTGAAGCCGCTATCGTTCCGGCTGGTGCGCCGGCCGCAGATGATGCCCAGGGCCGGGTTTTCGTCCTTGGCGGCGATGAGGTCCCAGATCCGGCGGGCGTCGGCGGGGTCGTTCTGCCCGTCGCCATCCAGCAGCTGCACCCAGTCGCCCACGCAGCTGCGCAGGCCCGTGAACAGGGCGGCGGATTTTCCGCGCCGTTTGACATGCGTGAGGACCTTGATGCGGTCGGGGCGGGTAGCCTGCGCCGTCACGAGTTCCGCGGCCGTCGTATCGCTGGAACAGTCGTTTACGCAGACAATCTCGTAATCGACCCCGTCCAGCGCGGTGTGCACTTCGTCGATCAGAGGCTGGATGTTGCCGGCCTCGTTGAAGAACGGGATCAGCACGGTCAGGGCGCGTCGCGTCGGGGCGGGCGTGTCAGATCCCAAGGCGGCGATCCCTGCAAAAAGGCGCGAGAAGCGGCGCCGGAACGTAAGAAAGGACCTCTAGCATATCCGCCGCCACCCGAAAGGCGCGGACGGGTTCCCTACTGTCGCGGGCGGCGGCGAGGGGTTTCCCCGATCCCTACATGATTGCCGCTAGGACAGGAGTGCCCTTGACGTTTGCGTCTGCTAGACTGTGTCAGGGCAGGCCGCAGAAGCCGCCGATTGAGGGTAATTCAGGAGACGCGCAATGGCCGATACGGCATCAGCGCCTACAGCCACCAGTGTTGGCGTGGAAGCATTCCGCAAGAACGGCATCCCCAAAGGTGCGCCGCTTCCCAAGGCTTCGGATATCGACCTGTCGAACTTCGACATCAGCGATCCGGAGTTCTGGCGGCGCGACGCTTTCTGGGACTACTTCACGCGGATGCGGAAGGAAGACCCGGTCAACTGGTGTCCGGACAGCCCGTATGGCCCCTACTGGAGCATCACCAGCTACAAGGACATCATGACGGTCGACACCTCGCACGGAGTCTTCTCGTCCGAAGGCGGCATCACGATCGTTGACCAGGACGAAGATTTCCAGCTGCCGATGTTCATCGCGATGGATCCGCCCAAGCACGACCTGCAGCGCAAGACGGTGCAGTCGATCGTCGGGCCGGACAATCTCAAGAGCTTCGAGAGCCTGATCCGTTCGCGCACCACGGAAATTCTCGACTCGCTCGATGTGAGCCAGCCCTTCGACTGGGTCGACAAGGTGTCGATCGAGCTGACCACCATGATGCTCGCAACGCTGTTCGACTTCCCGTTCGAGGATCGCCGCAAACTCACGCGCTGGTCCGACGTGGCCACGGGCCGCAACAACCCGGATATCGTCACAAGTGAAGAACAGTGGCGCGGCGAGCTGCTCGAATGCCTCGGCTATTTCACGCGTCTGTGGAACGAGCGCGTCAACGCAGATCAGAAGGGCGACCTCATCTCGATGCTCGCGCATGGCGAGCACACGCGGAACATGTCGCCGCAGGAATATCTGGGCAACCTGATCCTGCTCATCGTCGGCGGCAACGACACGACCCGCAACTCGATGACGGGCGGCGTGCTAGCGATGATGCACAAATGGCCAGACCAGTGGGAGAAGCTGAAAGCCGATCCCTCCCTGCTTCAATCAACCGTTTCGGAAATCATCCGGTGGCAGACGCCGCTCGCCCACATGCGCCGCACGGCGCTGCAGGACTACGAGATCGGCGGCAAGACGATCCGCAAGGGCGACAAGGTGCTGATGTGGTATGTCTCGGGCAACCGCGACGAGACGCAGTACACACGCCCGAACGATCTCTGGATCGAGCGGCCGATGGTGCGCCGCCACCTGTCATTCGGTTTCGGCATCCACCGCTGCGTCGGCAATCGCCTTGCCGAACTGCAGCTGCAGATCCTGTGGGAAGAAATCCTCAAGCGCTTCGACAATATCGAGGTTCTGGAAGAGCCCGAGCACATCCCGAGTTCCTTCGTGAAGGGCTACTCGAAGATGATGGTGAAGGTGACGCCGAAGGCTTGATGTGGCCCGGCTTCGTTTGAATCAACATCGGTTTGTCATCCCGGCCGCAGCGAAGCGGAGAGCCGGGAACCATCGACAGACTGTCATGCTCTCACAATGGGTCCCGGGTCTCGCTGCGCTCGCCCGGGATGACAATCGCGGGTGCTGACCAGACTGGCCGTTTCTGCCTGTATTTGTATTGTTCTAGCCGACAGGATTTGCAGAACAATTGGCCGGCTGCGTAACGCGCGAATAGCTGCGTCCGATCCAGGCATTGTGCTCAGGCTCCCACGTCGCGTTGGCGTGATTGTCCGAAAGGCCAGATGCGGTCGCAGCCCAGGTGCCGACATCGATCATGTAGTCCTTGCCGGCGAGGTTCTGCGGCTTGGTCTTGGTGTGATATTCGATGTGGCGATACACCGGCGCGCAGGGGTGCAGCTTCACAACCTCCTCCATGGCGAAGGCGGTTGCGCGATGATCCGGATGATCCTTGGGGTTCAGCGTTTCGTCGAGTTCAGCGATGTGCAGCTTCAGGCCTGAGCCAACCACACGCTCGGATTCGACAATCGCGTTCAACGTATCGACCAGATCCTGCCAGCCTTCATAGCGAGCGCTCATTTCGACCGTTCCGGAAGTCGCTGCATCGCCCGAGCGCAGGCGCGTCAGCGATTCCGGATGGGGCGTATAGACCGATCCATTGACGATGTTGCCGTCCGGCAGGCGCAGGAAATACACGACCGCGTTGGCGTAGGCATAGCGCTGTACCCCGTGCCCGCCGCGCTCAACCTGTGCGCCTTCCATCTTCGCACCCTTGCCCACGCTTGGGTCCGCAGCGTTGGCCATGAAGCGGACAGCGCGCAACGCCCCCTCCTCGCGCGCGAGATAGTAGGGAACAGGGCCATCCCCACCGGCGCCCGCGCCGGCATCGCCCGCCGTGACATGGATGAAGACCGCCTTCTCCTGCGGCTCGTCCATGCCGTGATAGGCTTCCGGGTTCATGAACAGCTGCCAGTCGTCCTGATGGGCGACTGTGAAGATGCTGACCATGGGCGGCGAGGGCCGCGGCGGTGCTGCGGGCGTTGAGACGCAGGCGCCAGACGCGATGGCAAGGACTGCAGCCAGAGTGCGCTTCATGTGTTTTCCCCCACCACGCTATACTTCACACCCTATCGCTGCGCCCGGTGCGCACAAGAGTTGAAGGCGAGCCGGATCGCGGCTTTGTCATTGCCACGGCGATCTGGAATATTGTCAGCCTCAGCGTCGCGTTTATCGTCGACGGGTCAAGGCGGGGAGGGCTTCATGATTCTGCGTTGTGCGGTGCTTGCGGTTGCCATCGTGACGTTTGCGCCGATCGCGACAGCACAATGCACGGACGATCAGCTGCAGCTTGTCGCCAATCGCTATTACGCGTTGGGCGACAAGGGCCTCAAGTCTGCGCCAATCGCCGATGCGCTGAAGCAGGATCTGATCGTGTGCGCGGGCGAGCCGGCTGCGCACAAGATCGCCGCGCTGGCCTTCGGCGTCGTGGCCCAGCGGGATGCGGCGGACGGCCCGCTCGCGATGAGCTATGCTGAACTGGCGATGCGCGAAGTCATGCTTATGAACGCGCTGATGGGTTCGAACCCTCCGACACGTTATGTGGTCAGCAACGCAGGCGCGCGTATGCCGATCGCATTCACCGACAGCTACGAGGTTTCCAAGCGTTCGGTCCATGGTCTGCTGGAGGCGGAAAGGCGCGCTGGTCGCACGATCAACATGGCGGCGCTGGTCCGTCCGGGCGACCCGCCTCTGAAGTGCGATGTCCATGCCAGCAGCATTGCCCAGCAGGCTGCCTACTGGATGAAGGATCGCAAGGGATTGCTACCCGGCGGCGTGGCGCTGGTTGATGGAGTGCTTGCCGCTTGCGGGCCTGCCGACAGCAACGGACTTTCCATTCGCGGCTATCGCGCTGATCTCATGCTGTCGCTAGCGACGGCGTTTCCCGCCGCGCCGGAAGCCGTCACATGGCTCCGGAACGCAATGGCCGACAGCGACGCGATATTCGCGCAGAGGCCTGACGGTATTTATAGCGGATGGAAGAAATCCGACCTTCAGCGTCTCGATCTTGCGGCCTGGAAGGTCTTCTCCGCCAACAACGTAACGCTGCCGATGGATCAGTGGTTCTCGCCGGTCAATCTCGGCAAGACGACGACGGCCATTATCATCGCGGCGCAGCTGGATGCGGCTTATGCGCAGGACATGGCGCCGGGCAGCCTCTCGACCTACCCCGCGTATCGCGCAGTGCTGACGCCTGCATTCGGCGCAGCCAAGGCTTTGCCAGCCGACAAGGCGCGCGAGGCGCGCAAGATGCTCCATCTCGCTGCGAAGCGTCATGCCGATGGCGACTGGCGCAGGGAAGCCAACAAATCGCTCAAGAAGCCGTACGACTTTCTCTACAACTGGATCGATCCCGACTATGTGCCGCCGCCCACATCGCCGCAATAAAGGTCAGCCCGCCCACACGGCCGGTTTGCGGCCTATCCAGGGTTGCGCGGCTTCGATCTCGTAGGCCAGTTCGAGCAGCAGTTTTTCCGCGCCGTTGGCCGCGGAGAACTGGATGCCAACGGGCAGCCCGCCCGTGGTCCAGCCCAGCGGCAGGCTCATCGCAGGCGCGCCCGAGATGTTGTGGATCAGCGTGTAGCCGACTTCGTGCAGCAGGCGCTCGCGCAGCGTGTCGAACGGCACGTCGCCGCGCAGGAAGCCGAGCGGCGAGGGCGGCGAAGTGAAGACGGGCGAGATTACCACATCGAAGCCCTTGATCCACTCGTCATAGGCGGTGGCGGCAGCGAGCAGGCGCATCTGCAGCGCCTCAATGTCAGCCGGCTTCAGCGATGTGGCATTTGCGGCCATGCGAAGCGTGAAAGGCTCCACCATCGTCTCGTCGGCTTTTTTGCCGAGCAGTTTTTCGACGCCCGCGACGTCCTGCGCGGCGCCGAGCGACCAGTATGCAAGGAAGTCATCGCCGAAGGTCGGTGCGGTCGGCCATTTGGTCGAGCCGGTGAGGGTGTGGCCCTGGGCTTCGAGCAGCTTGGCTGTGGCCTGGAGGATGCCGGCCACTTCCGCTTCCGGTTCTGCGCCACCAAAGCCCGTGCTCAATACGCCTACCTTGAGGCGTGCCTTGCCTGGGCCTGTCACCATGCCGACGGCCGGGAAAACTGCAGCGCCGCCAGTGGCCTCTGTGGCTGCAAAGAAGCCAGCCGTGTCGCGCACGGTGCGCGAGACGACGCCTTGTACGGCGAGATCAAGCGGGCGTGCGCCGGGCTCTTCATCGATCATCCGGCCGCGCGACGGCTTGAGGCCAACAAGGCCATTGTTCGCGGCGGGGAAGCGGATCGAGCCGCCGCCATCGTTGGCGTGCGCCATCGGCACGACACCGGCCGCTGTCGCCGCAGCAGCGCCGCCGGACGAGCCTGCGGTGGAGCGTGTCGTGTCCCACGGGTTCTTCGAGGGCGGGAAGGCGAGGGGTTCGGTGGTGGGCAGATAGCCATTCTCCGGCGCGGCCGATTTGCCGATGCAGATCAGGCCTGCGGCGAATGTCGCGGCGACGAAGGCGTCGTCCTTCTCCGCAGGCGGCTGGCCCGCTGTTGCGGCAGAACCGAAGCGCGTGACGACGCCCGCAACATTGTCGAGATCCTTGATCAGGAAAGGCACGCCCGCGAACGGACCGGAGACAGGCGCTTTTGCTTTCTCGCGCGCTATGGCGAATGTGTCCGTCACCATGAAGTTGATCTGTGGCTGGGTCGCTTCGGCGCGCTTGATCGCCTCTTCGACGGCTTCGGCGGCGCTGATCTCCTTGTTGCGGATCATCGAGGCAAGCTGCGTCGCATCCGGCAGGTCGCGACTGGCTTCGGGCACAGCGGCGGGCGTAACCGCTGCTGGTGCGCAGGCCGCGAGGCCCGTGCCATAGACTGTCGCCAGAAGGCCTCGCCGTGTCAGCCGCATCCGTCTCTCCCTGGATTCTTGTTTTGAGAATCAATCGCAGTTGACGCCGTCAGGCGCAAGCGGCGCCGCTAGGTCAGTTGCGGGAAATGTACGTGCTTGCAGCGCGGGGTTCGATCAGGCCGGGCCGATCAGATCCCACGCATTGCCGCAGATGTCCTCGAACACCGCGACCTTGCCATAGGCCTCGCTTCGCGGCGCTTCGCGGAAGCGCACGCCTTCACGGACCATGCGCGCGTGATCGCGATCGAAGTCGTCAGTCTCGAGGAATAGGAAGACGCGTCCGCCGGACTGATTGCCGATAGCGGCTTCCTGTTCGGCGCCAACCGCGCGCGCGAGCAGCAACGCTGCACCGCGCTTCTCCGGCGGCTCGACAACGACCCAGCGTTTGCCTTTGCCCGTGTCGATGTCTTCGGCAAGTTCAAAGCCGAGGCAGCGTGTGAACCAGTCGATGGCTTCGTCATAGTCGCGAACAACGAGGGCGAGTTTTGCGATGCGCATCAGGCCATTCCCATCACGAAAGCCCGTGAATGTTGCCGTCGACATCGACCGACATGATCTCGGCGGCAGGCGCGCGTGGAAGTCCGGGCATCGTCATCAGGTCGCCGCAGATCGCCACGACGAAGCCCGCGCCGGCCGAGAGGCGCACTTCCCGCACGTCGAGGACATGGCCCTCCGGCGCGCCCAGCTTGGCGGGGTCGGTCGAGAATGAATACTGCGTCTTGGCGATGCACACGGGCAGACGGCCGAAGCCCGCAACTTCCCAGCGCTTGAGCTGCGCGATGATCTTCTGCGAGGCTTCTACGCGGTCCGCGCGATAAATACTTTTCGCGGTGGCTTCGATTTTTGCCAGAAGGGGCAGGGCGTCATCATAGAGCACATGGAAGTCGTCACGCTTCTTCGCCAGCACAGCGATGACGGCTTTCGCCAGCTCCTCCGCGCCCTTGCCGCCCTCGGCCCAGTGGCGGCAGACATAGGCTTCAGCCCCCATGCCGTCGACAATGCGCTTCACGGTCTCGACTTCTGCAGCGGTATCGCTCGTGAAGTGGTTGAGCGCGACAAGAACGGGCAGGCCATAGCCACGCAGGTTCTCGATATGACGCTGGATATTCACCGCGCCGCGCGTCAGCGCCGCGATATTCTCGGCGCCCAGATCCACCTTCGCGACGCCGCCATTCATCTTGAGCGAGCGGATGGTGGCGACCAGCACCGCCGCCTTGGGCCGCAGGCCAGACAGGCGGCACTTGATATCGAAGAATTTCTGCGCGCCAAGGTCTGCGCCAAAGCCCGCTTCGGTCACGACAATGTCGCCGAGCTTGAGCGCCGCCCGCGTCGCGATCACGGAATTGCAGCCATGCGCGATATTGGCGAACGGCCCGAGGTGAACGATCGCGGGCGTGTTCTCGATTGTCTGCACCAGGTTCGGCTGGATCGCATCCTTCAGCAGAACGGCCATCGCGCCATCCGCCTTGATGTCGCCTGCGGTGATGGGTTTCCGGTCGCGGGTTTCGGCGATGATGATGCGCGCCAACCGCGCCTTCAGATCCGCCAGGTCTTCCGCAAGGCACAGGATCGCCATGACCTCGGACGCGACGGTGATGTCGAACCCGCCCTCGGCCGGCGTGCCGTTCGCAACGCCGCCAAGCCCGGTGACGACGCCGCGCAGGCTGCGGTCGTTCACATCGAGCGCGCGGCGCCAGCGGATACGCCGCACATCAATGCCCAGCGCATTGCCCCAATGGATATGATTGTCGATCATCGCCGCGAGAAGATTGTGCGCTGCCGTGATCGCATGAAAGTCGCCGGTGAAATGCAGGTTGATCTCGTCCATCGGGACAACCTGGCTATAGCCGCCGCCCGTCGCGCCGCCCTTCTGCCCGAAGCACGGCCCGAGCGACGGCTCGCGCAGCGCGATCACCGTCTTCTTGCCAAGGCGGGTGAGGGCATCGCCCAGCCCCACCGTCGTCGTGGTCTTTCCCTCGCCTGCGGGCGTGGGGTTCATCGCCGTGACAAGCACTAGGTCGCCATCGGGCCGCTCCCGCAGCTGTTTCAGATAGCCGCCGGCGATCTTCGCTTTCGTATGCCCATAGGGAATCAGCGCGTCGCCCGGAATGCCCAGCTTCTCGCCGATCGCCGCAATCGGCATCAGGCGCGCTGCGCGCGCAATTTCACCATCGCTGTCCATGAAGGCCCCGTGCTGTGTGGCGCGATCTAAACGGGCAACGGCCCGACTGTCACGTGCAAGCCGATCGTGCTTCACAAGATCAACGCCGCTATTGCGCCGTATTGCCTGCGTTTACTTGGCTGGTGAGGTAGATGGGTCGTTCAATGAGATTTGTATCGCTTGTTCTTGCCGCCAGCCTCGCATTTGCGGCCTGCGCTACGGCGCCTGCGAATGAAGCGGCCCTGCAACAAACCGCGAGCCTGCTGGTCTCCATCACCCAGCATAGCGAAGGCATGAGCGCGGACGACATCAACGATCTCTCCGCCCAGCTCGACGAACAGGTCGCCGCATCGCCGAACGACGCCTATGTCTTGAAACTCGCGGCTCAGTCCCGCCGTACGCTGTCGGATTATTCGCAAGACCGCGCCCAGCGTGTTCATCTGCGCCACACCGCGCTTGCCGAACTCGACAAGGCTATCGCCCTGTCGAAGCCCTCCGACCCGCCGCGCACAGTGCTTCTCAATGGCGAAGGATCGAGCGTCGACTTCAGCGACCTGGCATCCCTCCGCGCAGACCTGTTTCATCAGGTGCAGACCGACAGGTAGCCTTGCGCGCCTGAATCGCATCGCGCCGCACAATGCCCGCGCGCCGCCCATGTTGCGCCGCATTGCGGAGCGCAGACTTGAGGCGGGCTGATCTGGAGCATGCCGATGAAGTTCCGCACACTCGCCTCAGCCGCCACCGTTGTATTCGTCGCGCCCTCGGCGTTCGCGTGTCCTGATGGATCGCTGCAGGAGACCGTCAATCTGATGGTCTCTGTCGGACAGCATGGCGACGGCATCGACGTCCAGGAGACATCGACTGCGATCGATCAACACGCCTCTGAATGTCATACAGACCCATACGTGTTGAAAGTCGCCGCGCTCGCCCGCGCGACGCTCGCTGACACGGCGGAAGAACAGACAGACCGCGTGAAGCTGCGCGAGCAGGCGCTGGCGGATTTCGACCGTTCGGCCAGCCTCGCCTCAGTCGGCGCGCCGTCCGAGCTGGTGATGATCAACGGGCAGGCGATGGCCATCGG
>JAUYSA010000032.1 GCA_030696545.1 Hyphomonadaceae bacterium | reverse complement strand
GGTCCTCGCCATGACGTCAGCGACGCGTGAGGCCGTGACCTTGCCGCAACGGATCGCGTGCCATTCGGCGCTGCCTTGGATGATCTCACCCATGGGACTGACCTCCTGATTTCGTGGCCTTCAGGCGTCGATTGTAGAGTTCGACAACCTCTCGCAGTTCGTTGGACGGCAGCACCTTGGCGAGGCCGTCGTAGGTCTTCGCCCGCCAGGCGCGCAGCTCATCGGGCGTCTCGCAGGTGTTGATTTCGGTGATCGCGTGCTGCGCTGCGCCGCCCAGACCGCCGGCTCGGCCGTCGTCGTCTCGGTCGGCCGCTGCCCGGCTGGTGATGTTGAGCAAGGCGATGGTGGTGTAGCGCTTGCCGTAGGACGTGGACGAGCCGACAGCTTGCACGGCGTTCTTGTTGCCGCTGCTGTCGTGAGGCAGCGTCATCGTCGTCTCTTCCTGATGGCCGTCGCGGTGGCTCAGGACGCCCGTCACGGTGATTTTGCCGTCGCCGGCTAGGCCGGTGCGGAACGACAGCGCGAAGCCGTGGTCCGCCAAGATCGGCTTGATGACGTCGTTGATGTCTTCCCACTTGGCGTAGGTGGACTGGACGACGCCGCTGTTGTTCTTGATGCCGCCCTTCTCGTCGATGGCCGGAAGGAGAGGCTGCATCGCCGCCAGAGCCGCAGTGAAAGCCGCCTTCGCGTGTCCCGCAGTGAGGCGTTCGTAGAGCGCCATCAGGCGTTCCAGCTTGTCCACGTCGGTGTTAGGATCGGCGGCTGCGCGGCTGATCACCGCCATCAGCGATCCGGCGTCCGTGGTGACGACTTGGCCCGAGGGCTCGGTTTGAACGGCGAGGGGTTGAGCGCTCACAGCGCCACCCACATGAAAGCCGCCAGCGTCCCGAGGAACGTCGTGAAGAAGGCGAAGGAAGCCGCGGTCGAGACGTAGCGCCGGCTGGGCGCGTAGATCGTCAGGCGGTAGTCGTAGCCGGTGAGCACGCGTCCGGTCATTGTCCTGCTCCGGGGAAATGGTTCGCCAGCTTCAGAGCAAGGCCGAACCAGAAGGCTGCGTTGACCAGCATCGCCGCGAAGGCGAGACGCCCGTCCGTGGGCTCTATGCTGGTGGAGGTTTCGTGAGGGGCGTTGGCGATGAAGGTCATTGGCCGGTCGCCTTGGCGATGGCGGCGTGAGCACGCATCCACGAGCCACGAATTTCCGGGGGCATCATGTCGAGGGCTTGCATCCGCCAGCCTTCGAGCTCCCTGAGGGCCGACAGAAGATCGGGAGCGGCGGCGATCAGGCGGGCGTTAGCCTCTTCTCGGCGCTGGTTGGCCTGCCTGAAGGGCGCGGTGCCTGTGTCGCAAATGGGATAACGCTGGCGGCCGGAGACTGTCGTCAGTCGTCCAAATCTCCAACGCACCTCCCAAGGACCCGGCGTGTGTTTGGCCGCGGCGCTGGTGGCCTCGGCATGGGACGGCGCGTCGCTACTAACGTCCATAATTCGACTCCTTCACCAGCCGCTCGAACGCGATCCGAGCCGCTTCACGGTCTGAAGGGTTGTCAGGGATGCGCTGAACCGGAGGGTTCGAGGCGCAGGCGGTGAGGGTGAGGAGCAACAGGGCTGCGGCGGGGGTCATGGCTGCGTCGCCTTGGTCTTGGCGGGCTCACGTTCCCAGAACGACGGACAGTCCTTGCCACCCTCGAACGACGCCCACGACTGATGCCAGCTAGGCTTCGTTCCGCTGTCGGTGCTGCGGTAGCACTGGAAGGTCTTTCCGCAGTGCGGGGTGGCGTTGGCGCACATGGTGATGTCGGGCACTAGGCCGCCCCCCGCGCCGCTTTACGCAGCTCCTTCGCGAGGTCGTAGCCGTCTTCACGGGCGATGATGATCTCGGTGGCGAGGCCGTTCAGCAGCGCGTCCACCAGATCGTCACTGGCGCGTTCGTAGGCGTCGCGCGCTACGCGCTCAGCAGCTTGACGCCAGTGAGCGTTGCGCTTTGCGGCCAAAATGTCAGCGCGCAGCTTGGCGAGATATTCACCAGTGTGCAGCGCGACCATTTCGAGGTCGCCGATCAGGGTTTGTTGGTCTGTCGTGAGTTCGGTGAAGGGGGCGGGGGCGGGGTGGTTCATGGGGTCGCTCCGTCTTGCTGATTGGAGTTGACCATATGGCAACAACGGTTGCAAGCGGAAAGTTGACCAACGGGCAACACACTATGCGAGCGGTTGCCTGGCGCGTAGAATCACAAACGCAGAAAGCCCGCCGAGGCGGGGGAGGGTCGAATGACGATGGATGAATGGCGGCGCGCTGGG
The DNA here is from genome assembly GCA_030696545.1 of Hyphomonadaceae bacterium. Classification (GTDB taxonomy): domain Bacteria; phylum Pseudomonadota; class Alphaproteobacteria; order Caulobacterales; family Hyphomonadaceae; genus UBA7672. The sequence continues at coordinate 3,071 of JAUYSA010000032.1, read as the reverse complement.
GTCGCGTTCGGTCAGGGCGTCTGGTTCGCCCTAGCGATTACCGGAGCGACGCGCCTGATCTTTGATCTGGCTATCGCGATGCATGGCTAGGAAGAACAGCATCAAGTCGTAAACGACCAAAGCTGCGCAGGCGACAGCGAACGTCGCGAACCATTCCGGCATCTCGGCTGGAAGCTTTGGGCGCTTGGCGATTGCGATGAGCGGGGCCAGTCTTTCCGTTGCCAACCCCTCGCCAGCGACGAAGGCGAACACGACGCTGAACAGGAACACGACGGCCCCAAAGACCCACAGGTAGATGCGAAGAAACAGCGCCGGGTCTTTGTAGGCCAACACCGTCAGGCCGGTAATTGCTGCAAGCCCAAATGAGGCCAAGACGGCTAGCACCGCCGACCCCACCAGCGCATCAAAGCCCGCAACAGGTAGTCGAGGCGGGTGACGGTCATCCGCGCAGCGCCTTGCGGGCGACAAGCGCGATAGCCTGCACCGGCTCAGGCGGGGCCTTCAGCGCCTCCACGGCTTCGGCGATCAGCACGAGCGCGTCACGCTGGCGCCGGTGTTCGTCCAGCAGCTCGCGAAGAGTGAGGTCGCGGCGGGCCATCAGCGGTTCGGATTGACGACGCAGGCTCCCCGCGCGTCGGCGGCGGCGCGTTGGCACGACGGTGCGTCATAGTACCAACAGTTCGTTCCGAAGCTGGTGACGACGCAGAACGGCGCCGCAGTCGCAGCACCGGCCGTCATAAGACCCACGGCGAAAGCCGCCGCCCGAAGCATGATCATCCGTCCGTCCCCGTCCGCTTGATAGTCTTGGCGATCTCCACGACCTGGTGGCGCTCGGGTGCCGTGAGCGTGTCCCAAACAGACCAGATCCCGTCCGGGTCGGTCGGGTCACGCATGATCAGGTCGGCGACCTCGCAGCGAAGCACCTGGGCGGCAGCTTCAAGGAAAGGCTGATCGTAACGTCGCTTGCCGCTTTCGATCTTGGACACATAGCTCTTGGTGACGCCGACGCGCTCGGCGAACTGCTCTTGGGTCAGATCCCGAAACTTGCGCCACTCGCGGATGAAATGCTTCTGCGCCATTCCACGAAGGTTGCACGCGTAGTCAACCGGGGTAATGCGCTGCTGGTCAACTATGCCTTGACGAGACGGTTGACCATATGGCAACCTTTCGGCCATGAACACTTTATCGGAGCTGCTGGACGCCGAGGGCATAACCGCCGCTGAACTGGCGCGTCGCATCGGTTGCGGCAAATCCTATCTGAGCCGAGTGAAGAACGGGAAGCCGCTTTCACGGCCGGCCGCCATCAAGATTTTCCACCAGACGGGGCGCAAGATCGGCCCCATCGCCGGCGCCACGGACGAAGAGATTCTGGCGTTCGAGAAGTTCAGTGCGCGGCAGGTCGCCGCCTGATGCCCTACAACCTCGTCAGCACCCGTCCGACCACCTGCTGCAACCAAGCGTGCGCAGTGGCTCTGGCGTTCGCCACGGCGGCTCCGTCCGTCTTCGGCCGGAAGTTGACGACGTGCTCCAGCGCGGCTTCGTGCTGCATGATCTCGGTGACGGCGCGCACGTATCGGACGCGCTCTTTCCGGGGCAGGGTTTCGACGTGCGCTTCGAAGAAAACCCGCAGCAGCACCAGCTCGGCTGAGGGCTTGGGTAGGGGTGCTTTCGCGGGTTGGGGCTGCGGTTCCATGCGGCCACGGTCGCGATACAACCGTGAATCGAACCGTAACGAACATGGTCAAAGCAGCAACTTCCATGAGCGTCTGACCGCCCCCAAATCCGACCGGGCCGCCTGATGCGCGCCTTGCTCGCCTTCGCCCTGACGCCGCTTGCGCTGCTGTCCTGGCTGGCGGGGTTCGTCTACGGCCTGCTGGCTCCACCGGAGCGCGGCTGACATGCCGTGGGGGCGTCACACACCTTTTCCAATCCAGTCCATCCACCATCCCGTGGACTGGTCATCGCGCGCCGAACCCGCCCCGTTCATGGCGTGCGAGGCGGGGGTCGGATTCTCCAGTCACGACCTCCGCTGTCATTCCGAGGTGTTTTGGCATGGCTGAAATTCCTCTCACTCGCGGCCTCGTGGCCATCGTTGACGACGCCGACTTCGATTGGCTGAACCAGTGGAGGTGGCACGCGGCAGTATCGAAGGGCGCGGCTTACGGCCGGCGCATTACGCAAGCCGACTACGTTGTGACCGTGATCCACATGCACCGGGTGATCGCTGGCGCCAAACCGGGCGAGCTGATCGACCACAAAAACCGAAACGGGCTGGACAACCGTCGCGCCAATCTCCGGTTCGCCACTGTCAGTCAGAACATGCAGAACCGGCGCGGCGTCGGAATGCACGGCTTCCGCGGTGTTTCCAAATACCATCGCGGCTCCAAGCCGTGGATGGCTCGCGGCACGATCGGTGGCGTCTACCGGACGCTTGGCTACTACGCCACGCCGGAAGAAGCGGCGCGGGCTCATGACCGCGCAATCCTCGCCGAATATGGCGAGTTCGCAGTCCTCAATTTCCCGGAGGAGGCATGATCGCCTCCCCCAAACATAAGCCCGTAAGCACGGGCTCGGTACGTGTCAGCCAACCGGCAAAGTCGGCTGCTCGTCAAATCGTCGCTCGCGTAGGTCTGAAGCCTGTGAGCGGCGCTCAAGTATCTGCAACCTTTAATGAAGTCGGCGTCGGCGGCCTCCATGTCGTCCGTGCTCCTGCTGCGGTCATGCATCAATGACCGTGGGGAGCTGGCAAGTCGTGGGCAATAATAACCACCTTCTGCCTTTAGGGAAGACGGTCGGGGACGCCTTGCGCGACCTGATCACTCGACGTTTTCGGAAGAACGCCGCCAAGACCATCGAAACGCTGTGGGACCTGGACGCCAGGACCGCCCGCAACGTGGTCGATAGAGGTTGCGTGAGTGAGCGGACACTAACGAAGGCCGCAAAGGCTGAGCGTTGGGCGCTCTGGATGGCTCTCGGAGAAGAACTCTTCGAGGAGCCGTATGAACATTACCTGCAGAGCATCATCGATGAAACCGCCAGAGCCAAGGCCCGCGCCGAAGAGCGTCGGGATT
>JAUYSA010000132.1 GCA_030696545.1 Hyphomonadaceae bacterium | reverse complement strand
CGCGTGAAGTCCCTCTGCGAAGGCCGCGACTTCCTCGACGCTGTCGTCCGGGCCTACGTGAAGTAATAAGTCTATTACATACTAGTCCCGCCGGGCCTCGCGTATGCGGGCGCCCTGCAGGATGTTGTGCAGGGCGTAGTTCCCTTCATGGCAGGCAAATTCATACACCTCGCCGTTTGAAGGAGTGAACACCATCTCGCCCTTCCATGGCTGCGAATAAAAGCCGGGATCGTCGATCGCAAATTCGTAGGTGATCTCGTCGGCCGCCGTACGCGTGAAACGCTCGGTGACGGTTGCCTTTTCTGAAAGAAAAACAGGCTCGTAGTCGCCGTGCCAGCGATTCCAGCCCCGCGTCACAACCACCAGCGTATCCCCCTCCCAGCGCCCGACACTGTCGCCCAGCCACTGTTTCACCGCTTCTGGCTTGTGATCCTGCTCCATGCGGATGATCCGCGCATCGTGCATCATCTCGACATCGATCATCACATGCGTCGGCGTCTGCACGATCTGGTACGTATTGTTGTAAATATTGTTCAGCATCGGCGGCCCGCCCGAACCGCGCGATCCGATCAGGCAGCGGTCGGCAGGGTTCATGCCTTCCGGGCCTTCTTCTCCGCGCTTCGCCAGGATCGCCGAGATCCGCTTCCGCCCCTCATCCGACACCGGCATCTTCCCGTTGGCGGGCTCGATGATCCAGGAAGAGCGCGGCTGTCCCTTCACCACGCCCACATGCATCCCGCGATCCAGCCAGAAGGCATTATAGCCGCCGGGATCGCGCCCGGCCGGCGGCGCATCCTGTGTCGCCGTGGGCGCAGCGTCTGCCGCCGCCTGCTGCGAGCGTGTGCTCTCCATCCGCTTCACCTGCTCCTCATTGAGCAGCAGGGGCAGGGAGGCGTTGGTGCGTTCAAGTGTGGTGATGCTGGAGTTTGTCCAGGTCCCCTGCAGGTCTGGTTTGCCATCCGGCGTACGCGGCGGCGTGTAGCCGGTCTGAGCATTCGCCGGCAGAGCGAGCGCCAGCGCGCAGGCCGCCAACAAGACGTGTGCTTTGCCGATCACGCTTCACTCCGTTGCGATGCGCCACAGGATACCGGCGCGCCTCTTTGGTACAGCGTGTGCGCCTAACGTCCAGTTTGCGCACGAATGCTGGTCGACCTTCGCGCAAACGCGCGCACTTTTTGCGCAAACGCTGCCTCGGATGCTTCAGAGCGCCTCCAGCCTGACAAGCGATTGTGCGACAGCGCCTAACGCGACGGCACCAAACGAGCTGAATTGCACGTCCGCTCACTGATTGTCGTGCGGGTTATGGTGCGCCGCAACAGAACGGTCATAATCCGCTTCGCGATAGGAAAAATTCGCGTCGGGCGGCTGCGTGCGCAGTCTCGCCCTGTCTGGCGTTGGGCTCGCGAAAAGTGGGCGCCCGTCAAACTGACAGCGTCATGTTTTTCAAGGCCCGGCGCACGCTTCGGCTGTACCCGTGCAGGACGGGATGACGTCATCGGGAAAACAAGAAACGGCAGGGACGGAAACAGAGGAGAGCACAGGCACACACTGGGGACGACATCATGAAAACCAAACTTCTCTATTCGGGGATCGTCAGCGCCGTCATCGGCGTGACGTTGATGGGGGGAAGCGCGGCGTGGGCGCAAAGCGGCCCTGATCCAATGCCCGAGGCAGACGATCAAAGCGCGCCGCCGAAAGACGACATCATCATCGTGACGGGCACCCGCACCACGGGCATGACCGCACAGGACAGCCCGGCGCCGGTCGTCGTGCTCGACGCCAGCGCACTTGAATCCATCGGCCAGCCCGATCTGCGCGTCGCACTGTCGCAGAACGTGCCGTCCTTCACGGCGCAGGCCTTCGGCGGCGACACGGCGGCGCTTACGCTCTCCGCCAAGCTTCGCGGCCTAAGCCCGAACCACGCTCTTATCCTGGTCAACGGCAAGCGGCGTCACGGCACGTCCAACCTCGCCGTTCTCGGCGGCGGCTTCCAGGGCAACGCCAGCGCCGACCTCAGCTTCATTCCCAGCGGCTCGATCGAGCGCGTGGAAGTGCTGCTCGATGGCGCTGCCGCCCAGTATGGCTCGGATGCCATCGCGGGCGTGATCAACATCATCCAGAAGAGTGCGGACACCGGCGGCGCCATCGTCGTCGATGGCGGCCAGTATTTCGATGGCGGTGGCGAGTCGGCTCATATCTCGGCAAACGTCGGATGGCAGCCGTTCGACGGCGCCTACATGAACCTGACCTTCGACAGCAAGTTCCGGGACGACAGCTTCCGCGGCGACTTCGATCCGCGCGTTGTTGATGGTCCATGGAACGATGGAACGAACACTGGCGGCGTGCCCAGAACCAACAGCCCAGGTGTTTCTTATCCGCAGGTCACGGCGGCTCCCGGCTGGCCGTACCTCAACCGCATCGCAGGCGATCCGCAGATCAAGGTCGATGTGTTTAGCTTCAACGGCGGCTACGAGTTCTCGGACGACTTGGAGTTCTACACTTTCGGCTCCTACGGCT
>JAUYSA010000020.1 GCA_030696545.1 Hyphomonadaceae bacterium | reverse complement strand
AAGTTGCGGGGCTGGCACGCAGGAGGTGGTTATGGACGGCCGTCACCTGGACGCCGTTGGCGAGTAGCGACCGCATCACGGGATTCACCTCGGTTTCAATCACCACCAGGTCACCCATCATCATAGCCGAATGTCCGGCTGGCTCGAAAGCAATCCAGCCGCCGAGGGCGAGACCGGGCTTGATGCTGACGCCGTCGAGGGTGACGTGAAGATCGCTGCGCGGGAGAGCGTATTTGTGCACGCCTCCAGAGACGGCGGCCTTCTTGCCGATAGCGGCGTCAACCTGCGACCAGTCGGTTTCAGCTACAGCAACAGCAACAGACGCGGGCGATAGCAGACATATTGTGCAGAGAGTGGCTAGCGGCCTCTTTTTCATGGCGTTCTCCCTTTCCGTCGAAAGTCTAAATCGCTCCTACGAGAAACAGCCCTATTCCCGCCAGGCAGGAACCCGCCAGGGTCTGGAGCACGCCGACACGAAGCCGGAAGATCGCAATCGCCGCAGCGGCCGAGAGGGCGAGACTCCAGAAATCCACGCTTGCGAGCACGGGCGCGTCGAACGACAGCCCATAGCCATCCACGGCGACCGTCTTGCGAAAAATGGTGTGGATCGCAAACCAGATAGCGAGGTTCAGGATGACGCCGACGACGGCGGCGGTGATCGCCGCCAATGCGCCGGAGAGCGCCTTGTTGGAGCGGATTTTTTCGATGTATGGCGCGCCGAGAAATATCCAGAGAAAGCAGGGCGCGAAGGTGACCCAGCTTGCGAGCAACCCGCCGAGCATTCCTGCCAGAAGCGGCGGCAAGTCGCCTGGCGAGCGAAACGCCGCCATAAAGCCCACGAACTGCAAGACCATGACCAGCGGGCCAGGCGTCGTTTCCGCCATGCCGAGTCCATTGAGCATCTCCGCAGGCGTCAGCCAGTGATAGGTCTCGACCGCCCGTTGCGCGACATAGGCGAGGACCGCGTAGGCTCCGCCAAAGCTCACGACAGCCATTTTGCTGAAGAACACCGCGATCTGGGAGAAGACGTTCCCTTGACCGGCGACAAACAGGATCGCAACAACCGGGATGAGCCAGACCGCCAACCAGATCAGCCCGATTTGCAGCGCCCGCTTACCCGAAGGGTGGGCGTGAACGGGTGTCCCATCGCCCAGAACACTTTCGCCGTCCTCGTGCGCCCCCCCATTTACCACAGACACGAAGGCGGGATTCCCGCGCGCCGCGCTGACGTAACCGAGCAAGGCCGATGCAAGGATGAGCGCAGGGAACGGCAAGGCGAAGAAGAAAATGCCGACGAATGAGGCGGCGGCCAGAAGCTGCATCGCCGGAGATTTGAGCCCGCGCTTGCCGATCCGCGCGACAGCTTCGATGACAATGGCGAGAACGGCGGCCTTCAACCCGAAGAACAATCCGCCCACGATCCCGACATTCCCCCAGAGCGCGTAAATGATGCTGAGCGCCATGATCGAGATGACGCCGGGGAGAATGAACAGCCCGCCCGCAACGAGGCCGCCGACGGTGCGATGCATGAGCCAGCCGATATAGGTGGCGAGTTGCTGAGCCTCGGGGCCGGGCAACAGCATGCAGTAGTTGAGGGCGTGCAAGAAGCGGCTCTCGGGAACCCACTTCTTCTCATCGACAACAATTCTGTGCATCACCGCAATCTGTCCGGCAGGTCCGCCGAAGCTCAGCAAAGCAATGCGCGCCCAGACACGAGAGGCTTCAGCGAGGGATACGCCATGATCGTGGGCGGTAGTTTGAATATGGACGTTCACGACGCTTTTCCGGATTTGGTGGCAGGCCAATTATGGGGTTCATCAGTCGCATCACGACACCAGCGATAAAAGGCGTCGTAGAGCGCCATCCCGGCTTTGAGCTGTTCGAGATCATCCGCATACATGCGGGATTGACCGAGCGACGCCGCGAGCAGCCCCGCTGCTTCAGGGGCAAGATCGAGGCGCGCCGTATCCGCTCCACGCACGATGACCGCAAGCCTTTGTAGCGGCTCTATCGCTAGGCCCCATTCCTCGAGCATGGTGTCGAAGGTGCAACGTTCACCTCTGTGACTCCAAAAAGCGCCTTCTATATCGAATGGCGCACCGCCAAAGCGTTCCGTAACGGCGGACACCTCTGCTGGCGCGACGAAAAGAAAGATAGCCGCGGGATCGAGAAACCGGCGAATGAGCCATGGGCAGGCAATACGATCAACCTTCGGGCGTGAGCGTGTGACCCAGATCGTTCGCCCGAAGGCATCGCGCTGAGGCACTTTTGAAGACGGAATGAGCGGGCCGCCTGACTTTACCCAGGCCAAGTGCCCGCCAGCTAGCACGTCGGAGGAACTTGCGCCTGCATGACGAAGCCATGCGGCGACTCCTTCGCTGACCTGTTCGCCACACTGATCGATGACGATGGACGGGCGACCGACGAACTCCGAAGCCCAGTCCGAGACAGATTCGGGACGGCGGCGCGAAGCGCCGGGCGGAAAGCGCGGATCGGCATCATAGTCCCCATCAGTCCTCACATCGATGAGGGCTGGGCAATGCGGGACGCCGATGAGACGCGCAAGCTTGTCGGGAGAGATCGAGTTGATTGACGACATGGTGCGCCCTTGGTGGAAAACCCGGACGCGATTCTTGGGCATGTCGCCTCGTGGGGAGATCGCTTCCCCATGGGACGACAATCCGCCGCCTTGGCGTTAAAAGTCAAGGCCGGTTTCGACACTCCGCCGCCTTTGTGAATAATGCGCTTACGCTAAGGATTAGCGGTTTGCGCGCTGCAAAGGATACATTGAATTAAGGCGCAGATTCTCCGGTGCTCGGATCAATCGTAAAGGTCCGCAATGGGCATGAGCCGCCCGTTGGCGAACGGCTCCTTCGCGCCCCATCCGGAAGTAACGCAAGGCAGCCGGGACACATGCAGAGCGCCTTGTTTACGCATAAGGACGACAGCTTGACCTTGCCAAGGGAGCCAAATTCGGGGAGGAGTTCTCTCACGGCCGAGCCCTGTCCGGGGACTGTCGCTTCAAGTTATCGATATAGTTGCGAAGGAGCGTCACATGGCGCGACAATCCGAAGCGCGTGGCGACGAAAACGGCGTGCACGAGCAGAGGTCGCTCCTAAACTCGGCGCACAGCCCTGCAAAAGGCTCCCCTTTCGCGCTTATAGTCGGTTCTATCGGGGTCGTTTACGGTGACATCGGCACGAGCCCGCTTTACGCGTTGCGAGAGTCGCTTGCCCATAGCGTGAAGGCCGACGTTCTCACCCAGGAAGCGGTGATTGGCGCGATCTCGCTCTTGATTTTTGCGCTGATCTTCACCGTTACGATTAAATATGTCCTCTTCCTGATGCGTGCGGACAACCGCGGCGAGGGCGGCACCCTGTCACTAATGGCGTTGGCGCAATCCTCCGTCGGCGGGCGTTCCGTGGCGGTTTTCCTGCTCGGCGTCGCCGGCGCGGCGCTATTCTCTGGCGATGCAATCATCACGCCGGCGATTTCCGTCCTGTCGGCTGTCGAAGGTCTGGAATTGGTGACGCATCGCTTTAGCGATTATGTGCTGCCGATAACGCTCGCGATCCTTGTCAGCCTGTTTTGGGTGCAAAGTCACGGCACGGCACGCGTCGCCGCCTTTTTCGGGCCGATCATGATCGGCTTTTTTCTAATCATCGGCGCTTTGGGCGCGATGCACATCGGCGATGCGCCGCAGGTCCTGGGCGCGTTCGACCCGCGCTCCGGTGTCAGCTTTCTTCTCCATCACGGTTGGCTCGGATTCGCCGTGCTCGGTTCTGTATTT
>JAUYSA010000013.1 GCA_030696545.1 Hyphomonadaceae bacterium | reverse complement strand
GAGAAGGTCGATTCGAGGCGCGGCAGCCACTGGATGGACATCAAGTAGTCCGGCTTCCTGCAGACCGGCAATTCCCTTTCCCGTCAGCACCACGGCCAAAGCCGCCATGAGGATCGCACTCCACGAGAAGAATTTTCCGATTGGCAAACGGCGGCTATACCGCAGCATCACCCACGCGATAATCGCCAGCACGACCATTGCAGCCGCTGCGCCAGCGAGCATGGCGACACCCTCCCCTTGGCTCCAGAGGGCAGTGAAAAACAGGATCGTCTCAAAGACCTCGCGATAAACGACGACGAAAGCCATCACGATTAGGAACCATGCGGATTTTTTCGAAAGCGCATGTGACAGCTTTTCCTTGATGTAGACCTGCCAGGCGTCGGCCTGCCCCTTCCCGTGCATCCAAATGCCGACTCCGATCAGCACGACCGCCGCAAGCAACGAGCCAAATCCCTCCGTCAGTTCGCGGCTGGCGCCGCTGATCTGAATGAGATTGGTCGCGATAAGCCAAGTTGCCGCGCCCGCCACTAGCGCCGAGACCCATCCGATGTGTACGTAACGCGTCATGTCTGCGCGCTCCGCTTTCCGCAAGAACGCCAACATCGTCACAACAATAAGCAGGGCTTCTAGACCTTCGCGTAACAGGATGGTGAAGGCTCCGAGGAAGCCGGCTCCTCCATCCGCTGCAGCCGGGTCGAGGACATCCTCTACTCTGTCGAAGAGAGAGACAACGCGCGCGTTGCGCGCTTCGACATCTGCTGGGGCGGCATTTGCACCGATGGCTGCTCGCAGGTCGGCCATGGCTGTTTCTATGTCGCGCAACAACGAGGGATCCCGCACAGCAAGGGCTGGCTCACTTGGCTCGAATCCGTCGAGGTATGCGGATAACGCCAAATCGCGCGCGCGGGATTGATCTCCAGCCCGATAGGCCTCTCCACTTTGCCGAAGGCGCAACCGGGCCAACGTCAGCCCGCCTTCGGGCTTGTCTGTCATCGCAGCTGGGTTTCGTCGGAGATAGGCCGTTACCGCTCTCGCGTTGAGCTCGCCGGTTGTCTGCGCAACTATCGCCGGTGTCTTCTGCGTCAGCGCCGCCAGGTTGTTGATCGTGGCTCTGATTTCGGGGGCGGATCTCCAGAGCTGCTCGCCTCTTGAGGCCTCATCGTCCGAGAACGCAAACGAACCGACGTAAAAAGCTAGCGCCCAACGGTCGGCTTCCGGCAGATCGGAGAAACTTTCCATCGCGGTGCCCTCAAGTCCCTGTCCGATGACTTGGTAGAGACCAAGGATGCTGCGCTCGCGCGCTCGTTCAACTTCCGCAAATGCAATCGGTGGCGGGTCGAGACCATTAGCTCCGGCGCCGTCGGCCCGGCCCGTCACGCCATGGCAATCGGCGCACCGCTCCAAATAGAGAGATGCGCCGCGCTGGAGATTGGGGGGCACCAAAGGAGCGACGGGGCTGGGGAACGCTTCCAGAACGGTGGCCGCTAGACCCTGCGCCGAGGCGGCAACGATCTTTGCGTCTGCCTTGTCGGCGATCTGCCGCTGTAGGGTCCGCGCCTGCTCCGTAAGCCCTGGCGTGTAGGCGTTTCTGGGAAGCTCGTTCAGCCGGGCCCCTACCTCAGCTGCAAATTCCACCATCTCGCGATACTCGGCGTCGTTGACGACGGCGCCGGCGGTTACTGCGCCAGGGTAATCAACACCGACATAATCGAGGAGACGCCATATGATCTGCGCGTTCTCGACTGGTTGTTCCTGCGCGACCGCAGTCCCGCCCCCAACCAGGGCCCAGGCCATGACGAGAAGTCGCAAGATTTTCTGCATGACGCCGACTAGTGCGATTGCGACCCGTTTGCAATAGAAGTGCTTGCTTCCAGCCGTTTCCAGCGTTCGCTCTGCTCAAACGCCTCCCGCGCCAGCGCGAGCATGCAGCACAGCGAATGCAGCAAGATGGCGGGCATGCGACGAGATGACTGTCCAGACTGCCAAAACGCGCGAGCCTCCAATTGATTTAGGATGGAAGACCGGTGATCGGACATATGCCAATCATATCGGGGAGGCAGAAGTGACCGATCGCTTCTTTGCGCTGCACACTCACGGACTGGCGCGTGTCGCATCCTGCACACCACGTGTGGAAGTGGCTGACCCGGACTTCAACGCGGCTGAGATCCTGGAAATGATGCAGGAGGCCGACCGGCAGGGCGTCGATCTCGCGCTATTCCCGGAGCTTTGCGTGTCTTCTTATTCGCTCGACGATCTGTTCCTACAGGCGGCGCTGCTTGACGCTGTCGAGGCGCAGGTTTGCAAGCTTGTCGACGTCAGCAAATCTGTCCGCTGCGCCGCCATAGTTGGCGCTCCTTTGCGGCGCGCGGGACGTCTCTACAACTGCGCGGTTGTGATATCACGCGGACGGCTGCTCGGCGTGATCCCGAAAAGTTTCCTGCCCAACTATCGCGAATACTACGAGAACCGCTGGTTTGCGCACGGTGCGGGCTTGCAAGGACTGGACATAGCAGTCGGCGAACACGTGGCGCCATTCGGCGTCGACCTGCTGTTTGCTGCGAGCGACATGCAAGGCTTCGTGTTTCACGCCGAGCTCTGTGAAGACTTCTGGGCGGCGACGCCGCCGTCCACCCACGCTGCTTTGGCCGGCGCAACCATCCTGTGCAATCTTTCGGCCTCCAACATCGTCATCGGCAAGGCCGACGAACGCGCGCTGCTGTGCGCATCGCAGTCATTGCGTTGCCAAGCGGCCTATCTCTACGCGGCGGCCGGGCCTGGAGAAAGTACCACGGATCTTGCCTGGGACGGCCAGGCAACAATTCATGAGCTCGGTCGGCTGCTTGCCGAAACGCAGCGATTCCCGAAATCTTCGCAGATGGCTGTGGCCGACATAGATATTCAGCGCATCGAACTCGAACGCCTGCGCACGCCAACCTTCAACAACGCGGCTGTGGCGGCGAGCCATCCCGAATATCGCTTTCGGCGCATCAGCTTCGAGCACAAGCCCCACTTCCGCGACGTCGGACTTATCCGGCCGTCAGACCGTTTTCCATTTGTGCCGGACGACCCTGCCCGCCTCGACAAAGACTGTTTCGAAGCTTTCAACATCCAGGTTCAGGGTTTAGCGAAGAGGGTGAAGTCGATCGGCATAAAGCATGTCGTCATTGGCGTATCGGGCGGCCTGGATTCGACCCACGCGTTGCTCGTTGCTGCGAAAGCGTTCGACGCCGTCGGCTTGCCCCGATCGGGCATCCTCGCCTTCACCCTGCCCGGCTTCGGCACGAGCGACAGGACCAAGGCGAATGCGTGGGCGCTCATGGACGCGATCGGCGCCACGGCCGAGGAAATCGACATCCGGCCCGCTGCCGAGCGCATGCTCGCCGATCTCGGGCATCCGTTTTCGAGGGGGGAAGCTGTTCACGACGTCACGTTCGAAAATGTACAGGCAGGCCTACGAACAGACTATCTGTTTCGCCTGGCCAACCAACGCGAAGGACTTGTTGTCGGCACCGGCGACCTTTCGGAACTCGCTTTGGGCTGGTGCACCTACGGCGTGGGCGACCAGATGAGCCACTACAATGTCAACGCCTCTGTTCCCAAGACACTGATCCAGCATCTTGTCCGCTGGGTCGCCGCGACGAGCCAGTTCGATGGCCCAGCGTCAGCAACTCTCCTGTCAGTTCTCGAGACGCGGATTTCGCCTGAACTTGTGCCGGCCGATTCGAGCGGCGCCCTGCAAAGTACCGAGGACAAGGTTGGCCCCTACGCGCTGCAAGACTACAACCTGTTCTATGTGACGCGGTACGGATTAGCCCCCTCGAAGATCGCATTCCTCGCGTGGCATGCATGGAAGGATGCAGGTGCAGGCTCATGGCCGTCCAATCTTCCAGACGCCGCCCGCATCGCCTACGACCTTCCGTCAATCAAGCGCTGGCTGCAGGTCTTCCTCTATCGCTTCTTCGAGATCAGCCAGTTTAAGCGTTCGGCCATGCCGAACGGCCCCAAGGTCGTTTCTGGTGGTAATCTTTCGCCTCGGGGCGACTGGCGGGCGCCGTCAGATGCCAAAGCCCGTGTCTGGCTCGGCGAGCTCGCGGCCAACGTGCCCGATCTCAAGCGGTCGGGCCCAACCGGAAAATGACCGAGACCATATCGGACACCAGCGCTGTCAACTAAACCGAGAGAGGTCGGGCTAGGCCTACGACAAGGCCGTTGGCCAAGTTTGGGACGAAACCCTGTCGGCATGGTCGGCGCCGCGACAACGTCGCGTTGGATGGGCCGCGCGATCGCTGGTGTTGTGATTCTGCCCAAATGGCAGGGTCGCTCAAGCGCTACAGTGGCAGACAGTGATGGGGACGGGCAGCGGTTTGCCAAGCGCCGCCGCCCGACCTTGCACCAGCCAACCGGCGGGTGCGCACCGCCGCGCTATTCTGCTGCGCCGAATTTCTCCGCCACATAGGCGCCGACGGACACGATATCCTCGGCGGACAGTTGTGCCGCGAATGCCGGCATCAGGTTACGGCCGTTGCGCACGATCGAGGCGACGACCTCGGGCGTAAGGCGGTTCGCCAGGGCAACGCCGCCATTGTTCCCCTGTCCCGTCGCGCCGTGGCAGAGCTGGCAGGTCGTGCGGTAGACCCGCGCTCCGCGTTCGAGATCGGCGGTAACACCCGCTACGGCCTCGTGCGAACCGGCATCGGCGCTGGCGTCGGTTGGCGCGGTCGTGCTGCCGGGTTCGACGGGGCCCATGGCTCCATCGAGCGCGAACAGCCACAGGCTGTCGCCCTTGGCGGAGCGGGCGAAGAGGTTGCCGGCGGAATAGGCGGCGACGTACTGCTTGCCATTGTGTTCGAACACGCTGGCGGTGGCGTTCATGCCGGCGCCGGTCTGGAACTCCCACTTCTTCTTACCATTGCTGGAATCAAGCGCGGTGAGACGCCCGTCATTGCGGCCGACGAAAACAAGGCCGCCAGCTGTGACGGTCGACCCGGAATAGCAGATCTCCGGCCAGCGCTGCTGCCAGACGAGGCGATTGGTAGTGACGTCGATCGCCGCAAACACGCCCGTCGCCGGAACGGGCGACATGCCGAATTCGCCGCCGATATAGCCGTCGCCAGCTTCGGGAAGTTCGAAGTCGCGATCAGCGCCACGCAGCAAGCTCGTGCTGTCGCGCGCGCACACATAGTAGAGGTTGGTGGTCGGATCGAGCGAACTCGGCGGCCAGTTCGCGCCGCCAAGGTGCGACGGCTTGATCGGAACAGCGGGGCCGCTACCGAAGGGCGTGAAAATGCGTCCCTCATTGACCAACTCATAGCCTTCCGGCGCGATGTCCAGCACCT
>JAUYSA010000510.1 GCA_030696545.1 Hyphomonadaceae bacterium | reverse complement strand
CATATTCCTGGAGCTGACGCCGCCCCGACGCATCGTCTTCACCTGGGCCATCGCCCCCGAGACGGACGGCTCGACCGTCTCGATAGACATCGTGCCCACGGCAGACGGCTGCACCCTCACACTGGCTCACGAGATGGCGCCCCAATGGGCCGAATATCTCGATCGCTCTCGCGCCGGGTGGGAAAAAATGCTCGGCGTCCTGGCGACGCTTCTCTAGGCCCGGGCGATGGTCCGCCGTGGAATGACTGCCGCAGCCTTGTCGATCATGGCGTCAGCAATTTCCTGCTCGCCCGACACGATCAGGTCCGCGCCAAACCCGCGCAGATGCTCCACCTCGGCATCAGAATGCGCGCGTGCATAGACCTTCACATTTGGGTTCAGCCGCCGCGCCAGTTCCACAATGCGGCCAGCCTCGAAGCCATCTGGCACAGTCACGAACATCAGGTCGGCCTGCGCTACACCGGCCTTTTCCATAGTATCCTGCGAGATCGCGTTGCCCGCCACAACCGCAATCCCACGCGTGGTCAGCAGCTCCACCAGATCCTCGCGATCCTCGATCACCGAGTAAGTCGCACGTGCATCATCCAGCGCCTTGCCGATCAGCGACCCTACACGCCCATACCCCACCAGCACGACCCGCTTGGGCGCTACCGGCGCGGGCGCAACCTGCGGCGCCACATCCACAACCTTGGCCTTCTTGCCGATCCGATCAAAGATCGCGAACACCAGCGGGCTCAGAACGATCGAAATTATCGCGCCGCCAAGAATGAGATCGTTTGCTTCTTCAGGCATTAATCCAAACTGCAAGCCGAGCCCTGCAAGAATAAAAGAGAACTCGCCGATCTGCGCACGGCTGGCCGTCACCGTCGCCGACGTCTCTCGGGACTGTCCGAACAATCGCAGAAGCCCCAGGCTGATCAACGACCTGAACACCAGAATGATCGCGACCGTCGCAACAATCGGCCACGGATTGCGCACCAGGATCATCGGGTCGAACAACATGCCCACCGACACAAAGAACAACACCGCGAAAGCATCGCGCAACGGCAGTGTCTCGTTCGCCGCCTGCTGCGAGAGCTCGCTCTCCGCCATGATCAGCCCCGCGAACAACGCTCCCAGCGCCACCGAAATATCGAAGATCGCGGATGCCGCGTAAGCGACCCCAAGCGCGATCGCCAACACCGCCAGCCGGAACAGCTCGCGCGACCCCATATGCACCACGCGATGCAGCAACCATGGCACCACCCGCTTGCCCGCCAGCAGCATGATCAGAGCGAACAGCGCCACCTTGCCAAGCGTTAGCGCCACGGCGAGCCCCGCATCCTGCATCTGCAGCACGGTGATCGCTTCCCCGTTGTCCACTTGCGTGCGGATGTGCGCCCACGTCGGCAGCAGCACCATAGCCACAACCATCGCGAGATCTTCGACCACGAGCCAGCCCACGGTCAGCTTCCCGCGCTCGGTCTGCATCAAGCGCCGTTCCTGCAGGCTCCTCAGTGCAACCACGGTCGAGGAAACAGACAGCGCCAGTCCGAGCACCACACCCGTCTCGATGCTCCACCCGAGCGCTAACGCCAGTCCCAGGCCCAACGCAGTCCCGAGAACGATCTGCAGCAACGCCACCGGGACGGCTACGCCCCGCACAGACAGAAGGTCCTTCGGCGAGAAATGCAGTCCCACGCCGAACATCAGCAGGATGACGCCGATCTCCGCGACCTCAGAAGCCAGGTTCGCGTCCGCCGTGAAGCCCGGCGTAAATGGCCCGATCACAACGCCAGCCACCAGATATCCCACCAGTGGCGACAGCTTCAGCCGCGTCGCCAACGCGCCGAACACGAAGGCAAGCCCGAAGCCAATCGAGAGAAGGGCGATCAGTGGAGAGTCATGCGGCACTGATCGGGGGGCCTTTCCATGTTTGGGTGGTTCGTGAATCAGACCTTCGCAGATCGGTGATTCAAAATGCAAGAAATTCGTTCGCCCAACAGTCTATTTGACCGCCCCGTCGCCGCGCTGTCCCCGCTTGATCCGTCAAATCCCAGCGAGCCATCCAATCGGACCTTAACGATCATCCGCCTATTGTCCGTTATTACCGAGGCTGCACATGCGTTTTCGTCGACCCCGGCGCCTGGGAATTATATCCGGCGCCACCCTTATGCTTTTTCTCGTCGGCCTCCCGATCCTGCTCGGCCTGACCCGCCCAGGACAAGGCGCTGGCGGCGAAACGCCCGGCGTGGCGCTCGTCTATGCTCACGGCCTGTCATCTCTCGGCATTGCTGGCCTCGCAGCCATCTGCCTCGCGATCGTCTTCGCAATCTGGTTGATCGCCGGCCAGCTTCAGGAAGTGAACCGCAAATATCTCGGCCACAACGCGCGGCGCCGGCACAGCACCGTCGCAACCCTGCGCACCCTTGCCATCATACTCGGCGTAGCCGGCCTGATCATCGGCAGCCTTTCCGGCCTCTACGCAGGCATGCTGCAGGCTCGCCCCGAACTCTACACCAGGCTTCCGCTGCCTTTCTTCACAGCTCATCTCGCCCTGATCTGCCTCATCGGCGGTGGCGGGCTTTACGCCGCAGGCCGCGTCGGCCGTTAGCCACCGCGCATTGCCCTAGGCCTGAATGTCGGCTTACCTCCGCGCAAAGCTGAGGGGCTGACATGACGGACTTTGCCGCATCGACCAAACGTATCGAACTGACCGGCCGGGCCCTGATACTTGGCTCCCTGCTCGGCATCGTGTTCACCGCGGCTAACGTCTATCTCGGCCTGAAAGTCGGCCTCACCTTCGCGTCCGCCATTCCCGCTGCGGTGATCTCGATGGCGCTGCTCCGCGCCTTCAAGACCTCCACCATCTGGGAGAACATGACGGTCCAGACCGTCGCCTCTGTCGGTGGCGCGATGTCCTCAATCATCTTCGTCCTGCCTGCGCTCGTCATGGTCGGCTGGTGGACGGAATTTCCCTTCTGGCAGTCCTTCCTGATCTGCGCCTTTGGCGGCGTCTTGGGCGTCACCTTCTCGATCCCGCTTCGCCGCGCCCTCGTCATCAACACCGACCTGCCTTATCCAGAAGGCGTCGCCGCAGCCGAAGTTCTGAAAGTCGGCTCGCGAGGCGGCGAACAGACCGAGTCCGCCGTGCGCGAGAACAAAGCGGGCCTGCTGACCGTCATCGTCGGGTCGGTCGCCTCAGCCTTCTTCGCCTTCCTCGTGTCCGCCCGCGCCTTCGCAGGCGAGGCAGCCGCCTTCTTCCGCATCGGACCAGCCGCCACCGGCATTGGCGGCGGCATGCAGCTCGCACTTCTAGGGGCCGGCCACCTCGTGGGCCTCGCTGTCGGCCTCGCCATGTTCGCCGGCCTCGTGATAGCGTGGGGCGTCTTCGTTCCAGTCATGACCGCCATGCAGGGCACGGAAGGCGCGGCAGAAGAGGCCGCTGGCGCAGTCTGGGGCGGACAGGTCCGCCGTATCGGTGCAGGCGCCATCGGCATCGCCGCCATCTGGACCCTCCTCAAGCTCCTCGGCCCGCTGCTCAGCGGCATCGCCTCCGCACTCGCCGCCCAGCGCAAGCGCACCGCCAACGAAGTGCTGGACCGTACCGAACAGGACATTCCGATCGGTCTAGTCGGCATCATCTCCGGCATCACGCTGCTCGCCATCGGCGTCCTGCTCTGGTCATTCACCCAAGGCACGCCGCTCGCCGCCAGCGCCCCAGCCATCGTAGCTGGCGGCATTCTGTACGTGATCATCATCGGCCTCGTCGTCGCCTCCGTCTGCGGCTACATGGCAGGCCTGATCGGCTCGTCGAACAGCCCGGTGTCCGGCGTGGGCATCCTCGCGATCCTGGTGGCTTCGGTCCTGATGCTCGGCGCGATGCAACTGTTCAGCATTCCCGCGGACCCATCGATCGTCGCCTTTGCGCTGCTCATCACCGGCATCGTCTTCGCCGTCGCCGTCATCTCGAACGACAACCTGCAGGATCTCAAAACCGGCCAGCTCGTCGCCGCCACGCCATGGCGCCAGCAAGTCGCGCTGATCGTCGGCGTATTCGCTGGCTCCCTCGTCATCCCGTTCCTGCTTAATCTCCTGAACAGCGCCTTCGGCTTCCAGGGCGGCCCGCCCGCCACTGTCGCCGGCACCGAAACCCTCGGCGCACCACAGGCCACGCTCATCTCTGCGCTGGCCGTCGGCGTCATAGGCGGCGACCCGCGCTGGGACCTCATCGGCATCGGCGCGATCCTCGGCGTCGTCATCATCGCCGTCGATGAAGTCCTCAACCGCACCACCAACCGCAAGTACAAGCTGCCCCCGCTGGCTGTCGGCATCGGCATCTACCTGCCGATGGCGGTGACAGTCACTGTCACCATCGGCGCCATCATTGGCACGATGTATGATCGATGGGTCGCCAAATCGAAAAATCCCGAGCCTGCCCGCCGCCTCGGCATCCTGATGGCGTCCGGCCTCATCGTCGGCGAAAGCCTGTTCAACGTACTGCTCGCCGGCGTCATCGTGGCCAGCAACAACGCTTCGCCTTTCGGCCTGGTCCCGAAGGACTCTTTCTGGACCGGCGTCTATCCGATGATCGCAGGCATCCTCGGCTTCTTCGGCCTCGCCTGGGCTCTCTACACCTGGACGAAGAAAAAAGCCGACACGATCTAAGCCGTCTCCACTATCGCCTTCATCCGCAGCAGCGCGCGCCAGACACCCACTCTCTGGCGCGTCGCATCCGCGAACACCGGCAGCAGAAGAACACACCGCCACCCAGTCATGACCAGCTCCGCATTTGTAAGCGCAGACCGCACAGCCGCCAGCGCCTCCTTGGCCTGCGCGCCGCCAAGGTCACGCGACACCACGACAAGATCCACCCGATGCTCACTCGCCTCGGCGTCCACGCCGCCAGCCGGTTCGCTAAAATGCCGCGCGACCTCGAGATACGGATAGGCAGGCAAGGGCGCACCCGTCTCGATCACCCGCACCGGGTCGCCCAGCAACGCCTTCACCTCATTGCTCGCCGCCACCACCGCAAGCATCGCGCTCTCCAGCGCGCTTTCTGCCCCGCTCACAGCCGCACCCGTCGCCACGGAGAGATCAACCCCGCCACGTCCTCCGGCAGCGGACCATTCAGCGTCTCGCCATCGCGGTTGTGATAAGCGTGCGCGACCAGCCGCTTCACAGCGAGCCGCAGCCCCTCCGCCACGTCGTCAGGCTCCTCGCCAAAACCTGCCGAATAATCGATCTCGATCCCGTTATAGCGTTGCCCCGGCCACGGAAATGCGCCGCCCGTCCACACCAGCCGCGCAGATCGCCCACGCGCCAGCGTGAACCTGTCCGTCACCGTCTGCGCCACGCCGGACCCATTGAACACGCGCACCGCAACCAATTCATCCGCCGGCCGCACCGGCATCACCACGGTTCGCCGCTCCACCGCTCCCCGCGGCCACCAGTCCAGCGTCACCCGCAGGCTGCGCGTGATCATCGCCACACTCGCCAGCGCCTCGATCCTTGCGCGCGCACCCGCGATCAGGCTGCCGACCAGCCCATCCTCGCCATCCCCTCCAATCCGCAGATATTCTTTCATCTCGGCCAAACTCACGGGTTCGGCCGCCGGCGGCGCCAGCGTCGTCACGATCATTCCTGTTTTCCTTCTGGGTTTCGTCCTAGGCTGTAAGCCCACAACGGAGTCGCCGATGATCACCGGCCTCAATCACGCGAACATCTCGACAGCGAAGCTGCAGGAGACGATTGACTTCTTCGTCGGCGTCATCGGCCTCAAGATCGGCCCGCGCCCCGACTTCAACTTCCCCGGCGCCTGGCTCTACGCCGGCGATCAGGCTGTCATCCATCTTGTCGAGCGCGCGCAACCGCGAACGCCAGACGGCGCCCTCGACCATATCTCCTTCACCGCGCCCGATTTCGAAGCCGCCCTTGCCCGCCTCGATCAGCTGGGCGTGCCCTATCGCTGGTCCGAAATCCCCTCAGGCTTCGGCCGCCAGTGCTTCGTCAAGGATCCGAACGGCGTCACGATCGAACTCACCGGGCCGCCTGCGTAAAAGTGTCAAACAACGCGCATAAGCAAACGGCGTTACGTCCGGAGGCGCATCTTGCGTAAACTCATCCTGTTTCTTGTGGCCATGGCTCTCGCCGCCTGCGCCAACTCTGCGCCGCCCGCGCCCGAGCCGTCCACGCTGGCCCAGCGCATCATGCAACTCGACCGCACCACCGCATGGCGTCTTGTCAGCCAAACGCCGATCCCGTTCGATACTCACCATCCTCAGGGCATGGTCCGCATCAATGGCGACATCTTTTTCACGTCGGTCGAGATCGTCCGCCCAACCCAGCGCTATCCCCAGCCCGTCAACGGTCTGGACCGCGATGCAGGCGAGGGGCTTGGCCATCTCTTCCGCATGTCGGAATCCGGCGCGTTGAAATCCGACATCCCGCTCGGCGAAGACGACATCTATCACCCCGGCGGTCTCGACTTCGACGGACGCTGGCTCTGGGTCCCCGTCGCCGAATACCGTCCCGATAGTCACTCGATCATTTACCGCGTCGATCCGGTGACGCTAACCGTTGCCGAAGCCTTCCGCGTTCCAGATCACATCGGCGCCGTCGCCGTGGATCGCGAAGCCCGCGCCCTCATCGGCGTCAGCTGGGGCGGCGCCCGCATCTATCGCTGGCCGCTCCAGCCCGACGGCTCCGTCGCGCCCGTCGATCTCGCCGCGCCGCCCGCCGGCAAGGCCCGCGCCCATTTCATCGCCTGGCAGGATTGCCACGGCATCCCCAGCCACATGATGCTCTGCACCGGCCTCTCGAACTATTCGCGCCCCGGCTCAAACGCATCTCTTTCGCTTGGCGGCGCCGACCTGATGGACCTCACCAACCTCCGCCCCCTCTGGCAGACGCCGATCCAGCTCTGGTCGCCGTCCGGCCGCTCGATGCTCCAGAATCCCGCCTGGTTCGAAGCCACGCCTACCGGGCTCCGCGCCTGGTTCATGCCCGACGACGACAGCTCCACCCTATTCACCTACGACGCCGATCTTCCGGCTAACTGACCCGACGTCACATCTAGGCGCGGATCATTCGGCGCTCTAAAGCTTCCGCGAACGTCAATCGCGCTTGCAGGATAACGCCATGAAACTCGACAGCTCCGTCTCCGCCATCGTCACAGGCGGCGCCTCCGGCCTCGGCGGCGCAACCGTGAAAGCCCTCCGCGCCCACGGCGTCAAAGTCGCGATTTTCGACATGAACGAAAAAGCCGGCACAGCCTTCGCCGCCGAAACCGGCGCGGTCTATTGCAACGTGAACGTTACCGACGACGCCTCCGTCGACGCCGGCTTCGTCGCCGCCCGCACCGCCAACGGGCAGGAACGCATCCTCGTCAACTGCGCCGGCACCGGCATTGGCGTGAAGACCGCAGGCCGCAAGAAGGAAACCGGCGAAATTTCCAGCCACCCGCTCGACGCCTTCAACAAGATCATCCAGATCAACCTCGTCGGCACATTCCGCTGCATCGCCAAATCAGCCGCCGGCATGATGACGCTCGACGTCATGGCTGACGGAGATCGCGGCGCCATCGTCAACACCGCCAGCGTCGCCGCGCAGGATGGTCAGATCGGCCAGGCCGCTTACGCTGCCTCCAAAGGCGGCGTCGTCGGCATGACGCTCCCCATCGCGCGCGACCTCTCGACGGAAAGCATCCGCGTCAACACGATCCTCCCGGGCCTCTTCAACACGCCGCTGCTCGCTGGCCTGCCCGACAACGTAAAGGACGCGCTCTCGGCCACCGTCCTCAACCCGAAGCGTCTCGGCGATCCCGCAGAATACGCCTCGCTCGCCCTGCAGATGATCCAGAACGCCTACTTCAACGGCGAAACGGTTCGCCTCGACGGCGGCATCCGCATGGCCCCGCGCTAGACGCATCCCACAAATGAAATTCGCGAGCCCGGCAGGGCTCGCGAACTCACATTCTGCAGAACGTATTCCTAGAAGTCCGCCGTCAGCGACACCGAAACCGTCCGCGGATTCAGCGGCCTGAATGAAGCCGTTCCCGCGATCGAGCTGCTGATGAACGCCAGCTTGTCCTCGTCGAACACGTTGTCGACGTTCAACCGCGCCTTGAACCGGCCCAGCGGGCCGTCTCCATCGCCCGTACCGAAGTCCACATAGGCCGTGACCACCGGGTAGCCCGGGATGGTCTCGGTGTTGATGAAGTTCGAGTACCGCTCGCTCAGATACTTGGCGGAAATGTTCGCCACGATCCAGTCCGTCGGCTCCCACGTCATGCCCGCACTGACGATCCATTCCGGGCTATCCGGAAGCGTCTTGCCCGACAGGCACAGCACAGTCGCGCTGGCGCAGCGGGTCACGGCGATAGTGTTGGCGAAGTCCGGCACGTCATCCTGGAACGTCGTCTTGTTGTAGGTCAGCGTGCCGTTGAAATAGAGCTGGTCATTGAAGAAGTCCGGCCGCCAGGCGCCCGTCAGCTCCAGACCATAGGCCTTCACCCCACCAACGCTCTGATAGTAAGTCTCCGTCGCGCCAGTCTGCCCCGCAAGCGGCACCGCATAGCTTTCGATCCGGTTGTCGAACGTCGTGTAGTAGGCCGCCACAGAGCCATACAGCTCGCCACGTGTCGTACGCACGCCCACCTCGATGTTCTCGGATTCCTCCGCCGCCGGGTTCGGGGTGGACACCACAGTGTTCGGCGCCACCGAGAAGATGTCATCCGTCCCGCGCGGCAGGGCATAGTTCTGCGAGTAGGACGCGAACAGCTGTTCGTTCGGCGTCACGCTCCAGACCGCACCCACCATCGGCAGGAAGTTCTTCTCATACGTCTCGCCAACCGATTGCGGCCCCCAACCCGGCAGAACCGTGGCGCCGCTGACGCGATAAAAGTCGTTGAAATTGCGGTACCCATCCAGCGAATAGTCGACGCTCAGCGACTTCACACCAAGCTCAACCTTCAGCTTGTCGTCAAACAGGCTGATCGTGTCCTTCAGGAACAGCTGAAGTGTATCGCGTGTTGTTTCGTAGTCGCGCCAGAAATACACCACCTCGTTGTACAGCACCGCGCCAGACTGCAGCCCGCCGACATGGTTCACCCTGCGCGTGAAGCGCGAGTACTCATCGTTCTCAACCCACGCACCAGCTTCCAGCTTGTGATTCGTGATCTCGTATTCGCCCTTCGCGACAACGCCTTTGCGCACGCCCTCCAGGCTGGTAACGCCAAACGCGGTCCCACGCGGCGCTGTCACCTGCAGGCCCGCCTGCTGCTGCCGCGTGTAGCGGCCGTACAGCGAGGTTGCTGATGTCGGCGTTCCGTAAGTCTCGGGCGAAGAGCCCCAGCCATTCTTCTCTTCATAGTATCCGGTGACGGAAACCGAAGCCGCATCGCCAATCGGCGTGTAGAATGTCGCGCCATAAAGCGAGTCAGTCCGCACGTTGATGCGGTCCATGTACCAGCCGGTCGTATCGTACGTGTACCCCGGCACATTGTACTCAAGCACGTTGCCAAGCGTTCCCGGCGGCAACGTCGCCGAATAACCGCAGTCCCGCCCGCCAAGCCCGTTCCCGCACGGCGTCTTGGCCTGGTACTGGGCCTTGGTCACGCTCGGCGAGTCGAAGTCGTAGAAATCGTTATAGACCCATTTGAAATCGATGTAGGCGTCGTCCCACAGGTCGACCTTCACCTTCGCTTCCGCGTGCTCCCGGTCGATCGTCCCCGCGCCGCGCGACAGGTTGCTGTCCAGCTTGGTGCGGCTCACATAGGCCGACACCGGCCCCATCTGACCCGTGTTCAACTTGACGAACGAACGCCGCAGCTTGTCATCGCCCCAGGCGACGGAAACCGTCCCGCCAAATTCCGTCGAAGGATCGATCGAATGATACTCGACGATCGGTCCCAGCGACGAATAGGCCGGCTGCGCAACATCGCCTGCGCCCGGCGACGCCACCACGGAGCCGAGGTTCTCGTTGTCGACATAGCGGAAGATCGGGCTGCCGCCGAACGCATCGCTGCGCCCCATCGGAATGCCATCAAGCACGAATGCAATCTGTTGAAGGTTGAAAGCCCGCACAGTCACCGAGTTGCCGAACTCGTAGAGACCCAACGCGCCCTCGGTCTGCACGTTGAAGCCCGGCAAGCTCTCCAGCATCTTCAGGCCCGAAACGCCCGCCGGCGCCGAAAGCAGCGCGTCCCGCGTCACCGCGACCACAGCGCTGGCTGAATCAAGGCCGACCGCCTCATCTGCCTGGCTCAGTCGCCGCCCCTGAACCACAATCACGTCGGTTGGCTGATCCGCCGAAGGCGCAGGCGTCTGCTCCTGCGCATAGGCTGAGGTGATGGCTATCGCCGATCCAAACCCCAGCAATAATGTTCTGAGAGCAACCTTACGCATCGAGTGACCCCTTGTGATGTTCGCTGTAATCCGGCGCACTGCCATTCGGCGGGCGCGACCGGACACGTCTCAAGCGGCAAGAGTTCAGGGGCCCAAAGTTTCATCGCGCTGCCACAAGGCAGCGCATCTTCGCCTGCATGACGCCCGGAAAACCGGCGTCACCGCTGCGACAACTCATCACGACCGCCCCTGCCAGCCTGCCAGTGACAGACAAGAGCGTGGATCGCCTCGATGGCGAACAGGTCAGTTCTGCTTTGCCTTTAACCGGCGCGGCTACTCTTCCGCGCGCCGCCCGGCAGTGGCGTCATCCACGGCAAACCGCCACAGCCCATCGCTGCCGCGCGTCAGCACTTCCATCGAGACGCCATCGGAATTGATCCAGCCTTCCGGCTCCATCATTTCCCACTTCAGACTGCACAGCGCCGCATTCGCGCTCGCGTGCACCATCGCGTACCTTCCACGCAGCGTGAATGGAGACGCCAGGAACCCCGCAAGAGCCTCAGCGATCTGCTCATGGCCAACCGCCTTCTGCACGCCATCGAAGGTGAACACCCCATCCGGCTCATAAAGAGCCAGCATTCCAGCCGCATCACGCGCATTGAAGCGCTCGATGAAGGTCTCTGCCATCAGCTCCGGTGACGCCACGCCCATGATCCGCTCCCTTGGAAAGTCGCGGCATCTTCACGATCAAGGATTTAAGATCAAGCCAACCGTCAGCCCCGGCTTCCACCGCCGGAATCGTCGATGATGAAACGCCACAGCCCATCCGGTCCGCGCCGCTGCACCTCGGTCGAAACGCCCGTCGCCACGGTCGCGCCCTGGGCGTCGAACAACTCCCACTTGAACCGGGTCATCGCCGTGTCGCCTACGACATAGACGTTCACATTGTGCCCGCGGAATTTCAGCCCGGCCAGCATGAACCCGGCAATTGCGCCCTCGATCTGCTGCCGCCCGACCGCCTTCTCGAGGCCATCATAGGTAAAAACCGCATCCTCTGCATAAAGCTGGGCAAAGCCCACCGCATCTCCCGAATTGAACTTCTCGATGAACGCGTCGGCAGTACGTTCAGGCGAAGGCGAACCCATGCAGAATCTCCGGCTACCGCCAGCGAAGCTAGGCCCCGCTGGCGGCGCCGTCGAGTTAAGTACGCATCAGTTTACGAGGCGGCGAACTTCATGACCTTGATAGCATCGAAGTTCTGCACACCCCCGCCCACGCGCTTGGTCGTGTAGAATAGCACGTAGGGCTTCAGCGAATACGGATCGCGAAGAACCCGCGCACCCTGCCGATCGACGATCAGATAACCACGCCGGAAATCCCCGAACGCGATCGAGAAAGCGTTCGCCGCGATATCCGGCATGTCCTCGATCTCTGTCACAGGATAGCCGAGCAGGCTGGCCGATTCGCCCGCCGCACCCGGCCGCCAAAGATAGTTGCCGTCGCCATCCTTCAGCTTGCGAACCGCAGACACCGTGCGCCTGTTCATCACGAACCGCGCATTCGGCCGGAACTGGCTCTTCAGCGCATAGACC
The DNA here is from genome assembly GCA_030696545.1 of Hyphomonadaceae bacterium. Taxonomy (GTDB): domain Bacteria; phylum Pseudomonadota; class Alphaproteobacteria; order Caulobacterales; family Hyphomonadaceae; genus UBA7672. The sequence continues at coordinate 2,064 of JAUYSA010000510.1, read as the reverse complement.
AGGTCGATCAGCTTGTCCGCCGGATTGCTCGCCGCAAACGCGCCCGCGCCGCCCGACAGGATGAAGCCGATCTTGTCCCACGCATGGCTTGCATCCGCGATCATGTCATAGCTCAAAAAGCCCTTCGGCTTGTTCGAGCCATCACCCGTCACGAACGCCGTCGACTCCTGCGCCGAGAAACTCGCCTCAACCTCATCGGCCAGCCACTCGTCAACATCGGCATACGCGTCGTCCAGCAGCGTCTGCGTCGCCGCCGGCATCGCATAGAGCTCCGCCGCCGGAAACTCGAGCAGGTCCAGCGTCGGCGCCGTCGTCTCCGCGCGTGAACCCGTCTCCGCCGCCCACGCCGACGTCGTACCCAGGCTCACCGGCTTGCGGAACACCGTCGCCGAAGTCTGCCGCACGCTCGCAATCTGCCGCATCGGCGACGACGCCATCAGCCGCTGCTCGATCAGCCGGTCCAGTTCCGGCGGCGCGACATAGCCACCCTGCGCCTCGGTGCCGACATTCACCGACTTGAGGTCCAGCCGCGAGATGCCGCTGTCATCGCCCTTGCGCATATATGCGCCCCACGCCGACTTGTGCTCCGGGTCGCCCTTGCGCGGATCTTCGCCCATCGCCGGCCGCGCCTGCTCCAGCGCCAGCCGCTCCAGCGCGCTGCGCTGACGATCAAGCGACGTCTCGATCTTCTTCAGCTTCGCATCCAGCAGAGGATCTGCCGCCCCGCGCTTCTCGATTTCCTCGATCCGCGCATCGTTCGCGGATTTCAGCGCCTCGAAAGCCGCCATCATCTCGGCCGCAATCGCGCGTGCGTCCGCATTCACGCCCGAGGGCGCGTTCATCTTCGTCTCGATTGTCATGTGTTTCCCTTGCTAGCTTCGTACTATTCAACCACCAGCGCCCGAAGCACGACGCTAGTCCTCCATCGCCAAAGGCGGGGGAGGTGGATTGCGCATGTCAGTGCGCAAGACGGAGGGGGCCGCATGCCACGCGTCCGGACAACAAAAAGGGCGTGTCCTGCGACACGCCCTTCCAGAAATTCAAAGGTCGAGAAAGCCTAGTTGAAGCCTTCGCCACCCGTCTCATCGCGCGGCAGAACCAGACCAGCCGTGATACCCGGACCCATGCCCGGCACCTTGCCCTGGCTCTCCAGCTCACGCGCGCCGGCAAGAATACCCGGCATCGCATAATTGCCTTCATGGCAAGCGTACTCGTAAAGCGGCTCGGATGCGTTCAACGCCTGTTCGCCCTTCCACACCTGCGTGTACAGCGTCGGGTCTTCCACCTCGAATGTGTAGAGAACCTGATGCTCGTTCCAGCGCGAGAAGCGCTCCGTCACCTTGCCGTCCTTGGTGATCGTCGCGCGCTGGTTCGGATGAACGTTCGTCGTTTCAACGACCAGCGTGTCGCCCTCATACCAGCCCACCGAGTCACCGCCCCATTTGGGAACGGTTCCGTGCTTCACGTCGGCCTTGCTCGCCACGATCGGAATGATCCGCGCATCATGGTTCATCTCGACCAGGATCGTCACATGCGTCGGCGTCTGCACGAACTGCATCGTGTTGTTGTACATGCCGTTCTGCATCACCGGCCCGAACGACCCCGAGAAGCCGAGCACGCAACGCTCCGCCTGCGGCCGCGTCTCCGGTCCATCGAAATTGGTGATCGCAAAGCCGCCGCTGTTCCGCGATCCCGGCTTGTAGGGGATACGTCCGTTCGCCGGCTCAACGATCCACGACGTGCGCAGTTCGCCCTTCACCGACGCCAGCTTGGTGCCAGGATCGATCCAGAACGAGTTGTAACCACGGTCGCTGTTCTTGTCCTCGAGCAGCTTGGTGTTGTTCGGGTCTTGGCCGTTGGTCGCTTCATCCTGCTTCGACAGAACGACCAGCATGTTCCGGTTCACCAGCCGGTTGGCTTCCTTCTCGTTCACCACCAGCGACTTCGCATCCGGCGAACGCTGCATCCCCGTGATCGACGTGTTATTCCAGAACCCCTGCAGGTCTGGCGCGCCCCACGTCGTGCGCGGCACGGCATAACCCGCCTCTGACCCCTGTGCCGAAG
>JAUYSA010000486.1 GCA_030696545.1 Hyphomonadaceae bacterium | reverse complement strand
AGAAGCTGGCGTCGTTGAGACGCAGCCTGCCCATGGCTGCGCGCAGGTCCTCGAACTTCGCGGCGTCGACCGGGAACAGGCCGCAGAACACCACGGGCTGCACCTCACGGAAGCCCGGCAACGCCTCTTCGGTCGGCTTGCGCTCGTCAGTGATGGTATCGCCGACCGAACAGTCGGCCACCGTCTTGATCGAGGCCGTCAGGAATCCAACCTCCCCCGGGCCGAGCTCATCGACATCGACCAGCTTGCCCGGCCGGAACACGCCGACGCGGTCGAGCACGAAGTGCGCGCCGGTCTTCATCATCTGGATTGCCTGACGCTTCTTCAGCGTGCCATCGACGATCCGAACGATGACGACGACGCCGAGATAGGTGTCGTAATAGGCGTCCACCAGCAGCGCCTTAAGCGGCTTCTCGGGATCGCCTGTCTTTGGCGGCGGCAGGCGCGTGACGATCGCTTCGAGCACCGTATCGACGCCGAGGCCGGTCTTGGCCGAGATCTCCAGCGCGTCGCTGGCGTCGATGCCGATAACGTCTTCAATCTGCTGCTTCACGCGGCCGACTTCGGCGGCGGGCAGATCGACCTTGTTGAGGACCGGCACGATCTCGTGGTTGGCGTCGATCGCCTTATAGACATTGGCCAACGTCTGGGCTTCCACACCCTGTGAAGCGTCAACGACCAGAAGCGAACCCTCGCAGGCCGCGAGGCAGCGCGAGACTTCGTAGGCAAAGTCGACGTGGCCGGGGGTGTCCATGAGGTTGAGGACGTAGGTTTCCCCATCCTTGGCGGTGTAATCGAGACGCACGGTTTGCGCCTTGATCGTGATGCCGCGCTCCTTCTCGATATCCATTGTATCGAGGACCTGTTCGGTCATCTCACGCGCGGTGAGACCGCCCGTCATCTGGATGATGCGGTCCGCCAGTGTCGACTTACCGTGGTCGATGTGGGCGATGATGGAGAAGTTTCTGATTTTATCGCGGGAGGTCATGGCGCGGGCTCTAGCAGACAGGCGTTAAGGGGCCAAGCAGGTGCGGCGACAGTGCGTCAAGCCGTTCGCCTGACAGGCTTTTTTCGCTGGTCTGGCACGGGCGTTGCGCCCCCCTGAGGCATGTCGGCGAATCTTCCTCCGGAACTCCAGCAAGCGTGGACCCGCGTTAAGCAGGTTTCGCAGCGCGTCTGGACGGACGCAAATGCTGGCGCTCGCCGCGCCTGGACGACCGTCCGCGACCATGCCGGGCGAGCCTGGGCTGGCGCGCGGAAAGCCTCCAGCGAAGGCCGCACGAGCGCGGCGCAGCTTTGGGCAACGGCATCAGAACGCACCAGAAATGGCCTCAAACACGGCTGGATCAGCTTCCGTGACAGCTGGACGAAGCAGGACTGGCTGGCTGGCATCAAGCCTTTGCCGCCGGGCATGGCGGGAAACCTTACCGCGATCGCCATCGTCACCGGGCTGGTCGTCACCTCGCTTGTTTACGGAGATTACCATCAGCGCCGCATCGCTGAAGCCAGGATGATCCCCTCCGGCGAGCACCCTTCGCAGCAGCAACCTCTTCCTACGCCCGAGCCTGCTCCTGTGCCGGAACCTGTCACACCGCCCGACCCCGAGGCAGCGCCCGCCCCTTCAGCCGGGCCGAAATTTCCCCAGATGGGCGAAGCGTTTGTGGAGCGCTTTGACGGCGATGAACTCGACGGCCGCTGGTATGTGTCGGATGGCTGGAGCAATGGCGACTGGATGGACAATGACTGGCGCGCCAGCCAGATCAGCCTTGGCGAGCATGGCGCGACCATGACGATGGAGGCCAGCCCAGAGGGATCCGAGAAACCGCTGGCGTCCGCCGAAATGAAGGTCCAGCAGGATTTCCGCTATGGCTATTTCGAGATCCGGATGCGCGTACCGCGTGACCCCGGCATTGTGACAGGCGTGTTTACCTACGCCGGCCAGGACGGCGCCACACGGCCGCACGAGATCGACATCGAGATCCTTGGCCGACACACCAACATGCTCGAAGCCACGATCCACGAGAACGGCAAGCCGACGCACAAGCGCATTCGCCTGCCCTTCGACGCGGCAGATGGCTTCCACACCTATGGCTTCGACTGGCAGCCCGATGCGATACGCTGGTACGCCGACGGCAAAATGATCCACGAAGAACGAGGCCCGGTCGTTGCGCGGATGACGCGGCCGCAACAGTTCATCATCGACCTGTGGGCGACCCGTGCCCTGAAGGAATGGGTTGGCCCGCTGAACATGTCGAAAGCGCCGTGGAAGCTCGACATCGCCTGCGTCGCCTACGCGCCTGCCTATGGCAGCAAGTCGCTCTGCCAATAAAGTTCGGTCCGGATTGTCGGCCACCGAAACCCGCTCGCCTCTCGCGCGTTTGTTGCGTGGAGGGCCTCCAGCCATGATCGACAGAACAGGAATCGTTTCCCGGGATCTGGCCGCCGCGCGCCGGTTCTACGCAGCCACCGCACGGTCCCTTGGACTCGCTATCATCGAAGCGCAGGACGACAGTTTCGCGCTCGGCCGCATAGCTGACATGTCCACGCCAGTGCTTCGCGTCAGAAGCGCCGCTGGCCGCACTCACACGGAAGAACCGGAAACGCAGCCAACCATGGTCTCTCTGGAGGTCGCCGACGACTATTCTGTCCGGGCGTTCTACCGGGCCGCGTTGGAGGCTGGCGGCCGTCAGGTCGGCTATCCCGGCCCGCAGCCGATGCAGGACGGCCGGTCGTATTACGCAGCGCGCGTCGAGGATCCCGACGGCAACTGCATCGAATGCGGCTGGCGGCACTGAAATCCGCGCCTTCCGTACCCGTCACGCGTTCACGCCGTTGACGTATTATTGAACCTGCCAGCGATCGGCTTCATTGCCGTAATCGACGTTATTCTATAAGGAAAATCCCGAAAGTCCGCGTGCGTTCAGCGCGACGGCCATGAGTTCTGCTCTCGGGAGGCTATTCGATGAAAGCCAAAATTCTAAGCATCGCGCTGGCATCCGCCGCAGCTGCTGCATTTATCGCCGCCGGCGTTGTAGCCAACGGCCAGACGGTAGGCGCGGTCGCAGCCGCAGCTCAGGTGAAGGTCGCTGACCGGGCGGACGATTTCCGTCTCGTCGACCACAAGTCGAAGACGCAGCTGCTGAGCTACTACAAGAATTCGCCCGCTGTGGTGATCATTTCCCAGCAGAATGGCGCGAAGGCGATCCGCGATGCCGCCGCCGAGATCAAGGCGCTGCAGGCGTCTTTCGCCGCGAACGAGGTTCCGGTTCTTCTGCTCAACTCGAACCCGGCCGACAACCGCGATACGATCGCGGCCGAGATGGCTTCCCTCGGTCTCGACGTTCCGGTGCTGATCGACGATACGCAGCTCGTTGGCGAAGGCTTGGGCGTTAGCCGCGTCGCGCAGGCGCTCGTCATCCAGCCGAAAACCTGGAAAGTCGTCTATTCGGGCCCGATTTCATCCGGCCAGAACGCCTATGTCGCCGACGCCGTGAAAAGCCTCGTCGCGGGAACGCCGGTTAAGATCTCGACGGCAGAGCTAAAGACGCCGCTGATGGCTTTCCCGAACCGCGACCGCAAGGCCGAGTTCGCGCGCATCTCCTATGAGAAAGAGATCGCGCCGATCCTCGCCAAGAACTGCGTCTCCTGCCACGCTGAAGGCGGCATCGCTCCCTTCGCCATGAACAGCTACGATGTCGTCAAGCAGTTCGGCCCGATGATCCGCGAAGCAATCCGCACCGATCGCATGCCGCCCTACAATGCTGATCCGCATGTCGGCCAGTTCAAGGACGACATGAACCTTGCTGTTGGCGACGCACAGAAGCTGGTTCACTGGATCGAGGCCGGCTCGCCGCGCGGCGCTGGCGAAGACCCGCTGAAGATCAACGCCAAGGTTGCGCCTGAGTGGGAACTGGGTGAACCGGATCTTGTTCTCACGCTGCCCTCGTTCGCCGTTCCGGCTTCGGGCGTCGTCGACTACCAGAACCCGACGATCAAGAACCCGCTGACGGAAGGCCGCTGGCTGCGCGCCTCGACGATCAAGGTCGGCGACCGTCAAGCCGTTCACCACCTGCTCTCGCCCGTGGGCGGCTACGCCGTGGGCGCAGAGTCGACGGTTTATCCGGCAGACACAGGCACTTGGGTGGAGCCTGGCGAGACGCTGCGGTTCCAGCTGCACTACACGCCGTATGGCAAGGCGACGAACGACACGACCAAGATCGGCCTGTACTTCTATCCGAAGGACAAGCCGCCAAGCATCGTGCGCCGTGGCGCCGTCGTGCTGAATGCCGGCATCGAGATCAAGCCGAATACCGCCCGCCACAAGGAAACCGCCTACTCGGTCTTCCCGGCAGCCGCGACGCTCTACTCTGTCTTCCCGCACGCGCACTATCGCGGCGAGAACGTCGAAGTCTCGTTGCTAAAGGCGGGTTCAACGAAGGAAGAACTCATCCTGTCGCTGCCCAAGTACGACTTCAACTGGCAGCGCGGCTATGAGTTCAAGACGCCGATCCAGATCGAACCCGGCACCAAGCTGATCACCCGCTACGAGTACGACAACTCGAAGAACAATCCGGCCAACCCTGATCCTTCGATCACCGTGAAATGGGGCGAGCAGAGCCACGAGGAAATGCAGTACACCGCATTCGGATTCCGCTGGAATGAAGAGACGGTCGAGAACCGCAAGCCTGAATACCAGAAGGCTCTCGATGACTCGCGCGCCATGGGCATGATGGACGTCAACATAGACGGCAAGGTCGCCAAGGACGAAGTCCGCGGCCGCATGGCCCAGCTGCTGATCGCCAACTGGGACAAGATCGACGCCAACAAGGACAGCTTCCTGACGCTGAACGAGATGGACTCGATCAACCAGATGATGACCGGCCGCATCAACGCCGCACAAGCCCAGCAGAGCATCGGCCAGTAGGCCTGACTTATGCCGAAACATGAAACAGGCGGGCTTCGCGGCCCGCCTGTTTTGTTTTGGAGATGGGCCGGAGGCTAGGCTGGCTTCAGGCGGTGATGGACAACGCCCCACTCATTGCCGTCGCCATGCCCGAACAGACCAGCGGTGGCGAGAAAAAACAGCCGCCAGCGGTTGTCCCAGAGCCTGGCGTCCTTGCCGTAAACTTCGGCCAGGATCGGACGGATCGCTTCGCGGTTGGCGTCGAAATTCGTCAGCCAGTCGAGAGCCGTCCGCTCATAATTCTTGCCGTTCCACCACCACTCACCCTCCACCTCGAACAGGTCGGGGAAGTTGGAGATCAGGTCGCGGCTAGGCATGACGCCGCCGGCAAAGAAATGGTGCGCCACCCAGTCGGCGGGATCGTTCACGTCAAACCGATAAGGCGCCGTGCGGTGCGCGAAGACATGCATGAACATGCGCCCGTCCGGCCGCAGCCAGCGCCTGCACTTCTCCAGCAACGCCCGCCAGTTGGACATGTGCTCGAACATCTCGACTGACACGATCCGGTCGAACTGGCCGGTGATGTCGAACGTGTTCATGTCGGCTGTGATGATCTTCACATTGCGGAACCCGAGCCGCGCAGCTTCACCCTCGATATGAGCGCGCTGGCTCGCTGAATTGGACACTGCGGTAATGCGCGCGTTGGGATAGCGCGCCGCCATCCACAGGGTCATCGAACCCCAGCCGCAACCCAGTTCGAGTATGTCCTGCCCGTCCTGCAGCTGGGCGTTTGCGCAGGTCTCCGTCAGCGCCAGCTCCTCGGCGACGGCCAGAGTGTCTGCAGGCGATCCATACAGGCAGCTGGAATACTTGAAGCGTGGCCCGAGGCAGAGACGGAAGAATTCAGCGGGAACTTCGTAGTGCTGGACGTTCGCATCAGCGGTGTGCGCGGCGATCGGATGATTGCGCATGTCCTCCGCAAAGCGCGCCGAAGCATCCTTCGGAACGGACTTCATCTGATGCTTCACCCGGCTCACCAGAAAGGACACAGCGCCTTTTCGCACCGCGTCTGGCAAAGGCGCCGCCTCAAAAGCAATGATGGCCCGGGAAACGAGGCTCATGTCGGCTTACCTTTCGGCGGCAAGGGGAAGAAAGCGCTGACGCGGCGCTGATATTCACGAAACTTGTCGCCCCGGCTTTTCAGCATGGTCTTCTCAAGCGTGGGTACGCCGGTGCCGAAGCGCAGCAGGACGAACATCACGAGCGGCGCAATCCATGTCGCCCAGCTCCACAGTTCGGCAGGATTGAACGCGATGACCGGGTAGGCCAGCCAACCAACCCATTCGAAGAAATAATTCGGGTGGCGCGACCAACCCCACAGGCCTTTGTCCATGACCGCGCCGTGATGCCCCTGCTTCTTGAACGCGCGCATCTGCTCGTCGGCCAGCCCCTCGCCGGCAATGGCGATCACCAGCACCAGCGCGCCAAGTGCATCGCGCAGACCGAGTTCGGACGCCCCGCCATGCCCGGCGACAAAAACGCTGAGAGTGAGGATCGCGGTCGCCGGGGCCTGAACGATAACAAGCCAGAACATGTTGGCCTGAAATTTCCCGCCCCACTCCTCGCGCAGGTTGGCATAGCGCGTGTCTTCGGGGGTGGTCGCTACCCGCAGCGCGATATAGCTGCCCAGCCGCACGGCCCAGACAGCGGCCAGCCCAGCGACCAGCAACTGCCGCATCGAGTTTGCTGCCGGCTCGGGCCAGAGCGCGGCGACGACGCAGGCCGAGCCAGTTCCGAATGTCCAGAAAACATCGACCCAGCCACCATTCCTGGTCGCGCGCTGGGTTAGCCATGATGCTGTCATGACCGCAGCCATGCCAGCGAGAATTACAAGGAAGGGCGTCAACGGGTTCACGGGGCGCTATACGCGCAACCCGTGCTGACGGATCAGCGCGAACCGGCTAGAAAGCGGCGCGGCCGGCGAGTTCCGGCCAATAGTGGAGTCTTCCCGCATAATGACCACCGCCCTGAAAGTGAGCGATCTGGCCAAGAGTTATGGCGGGAAACGCGCTGTCGATGGCATCAGTTTCGAGGTGAAGAGCGGTGAACTCTATGCCCTGCTCGGCCCGAACGGCGCCGGAAAAACAACGACGCTGCGCATGGTCGCCGGCCTGCTTAACGCGGATGCTGGGCAGATCCATGTCTTCGACGTGGATGCACGCAACGACCCCATCGCGGCCAAACGCCTGATTGCCTGGCTGCCGGACGAGCCCCTGCTCTACGACAAGCTGACGGCGTGGGAGTATCTCGAATTCGTCGCCGGCCTGTGGGGCATCGACATCGCCGAGGCACGAAATCGGGCTGAACATCTGCTCAAAATTCTCGGCCTCTGGGACAACCGAAATGATCGCTGCGAAACTTTCTCGCGCGGTATGAAACAGAAAGCCGTGTTGGCCGGCGCCCTCATCCACGAGCCAAGGCTTCTGATGCTCGATGAGCCGCTGACTGGACTCGACGCTGCCGCAAGCCGTCTGGTGAAAGACATGATCCGTGAGCGTGTGGAAAAAGGCGCCACCGTTATCCTCACCACTCACATTCTCGAAGTGGCTGAACGCATGGCCGACCGGATCGGCATCATCAAGGACGGCAAGCTGATGATCGAGGGCCGTCTCGACGAGCTTCAGTCACGCGCAGGGGCCCAGGGCCAGTCGCTTGAGGACGTGTTCCTCTCGTTCACCGCGCAGATCCCGGCGCCGCAAGCCGCGCAATGAAGAAGACGCCGCGAACCAAATCCCGCTCGCTGGGCGGACGGCCGGGCAGCATACGCTGGCTGATGGGACACGAGTTGCGCCTGTTCTGGCGGCGCGGGAAGATGAACCCGCGCAGCGGCCTCATTCTTGTCGGCCTGATGCTCGGCATCTGGTCGCTTGTCAGCTATTTCGTCTTCATGCGGCTCGGTCCCCTGATACCGCCGCCGCCCTTCCATGACGGCCCGGCCCACGGCCTAGCCCTTGCTGCGATCGATGTGGTGATCGCATTCATGGGCTCAGTCATGATGTCCGGAGCCATCCTTGCCGCCGTCGAGGCGATCTATACACGCAACGACCTCGACCTGCTGCTCTCCGCGCCGGTGTCGGCATGGCGCATCCTCGTCGTCCGCTCGTCTGCCATCGCGATCGGCGCCATGCCGCTTTATGCGGGCCTGCTTGGCCCGCCCCTGCTATGGATGGCGATCTTCTCCTCGCCACTGTGGCTATCGGCCCTCGTTTTCATTCCGACGCTGGCGTTCGCCGCCACCGGCGCTGCCCTGCTGATCGTCACCGGACTGTTCCGCCTGATCGGCCCACGCAACACGCGCGTGCTGGCGCAGATCTTCAGCGCCGTAGCGGGCGCGGCGGTTTTCCTCACCTTCCAATATTTCAACGTCAATTCGCGCGGCGGCGATTCGATGACGCCAGAGCAGACTGCGGAACTGATCGCGTCACTCAACATAGACCCGAACGCATGGTGGCTGTTCCCTGCCCACGCTTTCGCGGGCGACATACTGGCCACCTTGCTCTGGATTGCGTTCGCGACCGGGGTGTTCGCGCTGGGCGTCTTCATATTCAGCCGCAGTTTCGTGTCAGACGCCGCCGCAGCAGCCGCGATGGGCCGGAAGAAGCGCACGGCCGATGTCCGCGTGGCGACCGTTCGCGGCGGCGTGATGGGCTCAGTCGTCCGCAAGGAGTTCCGCCTGCTGTTACGCGATCCGCTCCTGCTTTCGCAGATCGGGCTGCAGCTGCTTTACTTCCTGCCGCTCGGCTTTGTGTTGCTCCGCCCGGACCCGGGCGGCGAGTTCCAGCTTACCACCGCAGCCTTCGCTCCCGCATTGACGCTGCTCGCAGGGGCGTTGGCGGGAAGCCTGATCTGGATCACCGTCTCGGCAGAGGACGCGCCAGACCTGATCGCCTCGGCGCCCGTGCATGTGCGCGCTGTCGATCGCGCCAAACTGTTCTCTGCCGTGGCTCCCGTGCTGGCGCTGATGGTCCTTCCGCTTATCGCGCTGGCTATGCGCGATCCATGGGTCGGCGTGTGGGCAGCAGGCGGCGTGATCTCAAACGCGGTCGCGGGTGCGCTGATCGGCGTATGGCGACGTACGCCAGGATCACGGAAGGATTTCGTCCGCCGGCGCCAGAACGGTTCGCTGATCACATCGCTAGGCAAGGCCTTCGTTGGCCTTGGCTTGAGCGCGACAGTCGGCGCGGGCGCTTACGGCCTGCCGTGGATCGCGCTGATCCCGGCGATCATAACGCTGGCGATACTCGGGGCGCTGTACAAGCCAACGCCCCTGTTCGCGGTTGCGTCCTAGACCTTGAGCGGCTGCGCAGGCAGGTCGGCGAACTTGCGTCCGTCCTTCGCCATTGCGCGCAGCAGGTTCGAGACCTGGATTTCCGGCACGGTTTTCGCCACGCGCTCGACCACGTCGAGCACGCGCTGCAGACCGACCTTGTCGCCAAGGAACATCGGCCCGCCCTTGTCCTGCGGCCAGCCATAGCCGTTGAGCCAGGTCACATCGATATCGCCCGGACGCTGAGCCATGCCTTCTTCAAGGATAGCCGCGCCTTCATTGATCATCGGGAAGATGCACTCTTCCAGGATCTCTTCGCGCGTGACGGCGCGAGCTGCAACGCCGGACTTCGCCGCGAATTCCTTGACAATCGCTTCGACTTCCGGAGACGGACGGCCGACGCGGTTTTCGTCGTAGTCGTAATATCCGGCGCCAGACTTCTGGCCCCGGCGCGGCGTACGCTCGCAGATCATGTCGCGCAGCGGGTTCGCCGTGGTCGCGCCAGGCTTCCAGCCGATATCGAGACCCGCGAGGTCCGACATCTGATAAGGGCCCATCTTGAAGCCGAACGCGTTGAACGCCGCGTCGATATCCCACGGCATCGCGCCGGCCTTCAGCAGCGCGCCGGCCGGGATGCCGCGCTTCGACAGCATACGGTTGCCGATAAAGCCGGGGCACACGCCGGCGAGCGCCGCAACCTTGTTGATCTTCTTCGCGAGGTCCATCGCCGTTGCAACCACCGTGTCGGACGTGTGTTTCGCGCGCACGATCTCGAGCAGCTTCATGACGTTGGCAGGCGAGAAGAAGTGGAGGCCGATCACGTCTTCCGGACGCTTGGTCGCCGACGCGATCTCATTGATGTCGAGGTAGGATGTGTTCGAGGCGAGGATCGCGCCGGGTTTGCAGATCCGGTCGAGATCCGCAAAAATTTCCTTCTTCACGGCCATGTCCTCGAACACGGCTTCGATCACGAGATCGCAATCGGCGAGGTCAGCCCGATTCAGCGAGCCGCTCAACAGGCCCATGCGGATGCCGACTTCTTCTTGCGGGAAGCGGCCCTTGTCGGCCGAGTTCTGGTAGTTCTTGCGGATCACGCCGAGGCCACGATCCAGCGCCGCCTGCTGGATTTCCACGATCGTCACGGCAATGCCGACGTTCGCGAAGTTCATCGAAATGCCGCCGCCCATCGTGCCTGCGCCAAGAACGCCGACCTTCTTGATCGGCTTCAGCGGTGTGCCGGCCGGCAGCCCTTTCACGTCCCACGCAGCCTTGGTCGAGGCCGAGATGTACGCCGAGATTTCGTCTGCGGCGGCGGCGGGAGCGGTGAGGCTTGTGGTCATGGAATTCCCTCGAGGCGTTTGGCGCGGGTGGACCCGCATCGCGATTTGAAATCGGGTAAGTCCGTGCCGTGGCGGCACGCGGTCGTCAACTGAGCGGGTAACTCTTTGCGTGATGACACGGTCGCCGCTGCGTAGCGTGCGACACTGCGTCAGCGCTTGCCGCTAGGTCAACATACTTGCTTGCTGGTCAACTAATTTATCATATCACATGCATGAATAGCCGGAAAATCACGACAAAGGGCGAAGCGGTCGACACGCTTGAACCGGCGCGCCAGACTCAGGCGGAGCGTCGCGAGACGGCGGAGCGCGCCATTCTTGAGGCGGCCACGACGATCGTTGCCGAGCGCGGACTGAACGCCCTTACCCTGCACGAGGCGGGAGAGGCGGCCGGATACAGTCGCGCCCTGCCCGCTCATTATTTCGGAACGAAAAGCGCGATGGTCTCCGCGCTCGCCGATTACATCATCGACGGTTACACGCAGCGCATCCGCGACGCCGTTGGATCGGCAGACGGGCTCGATCCGCTTTGCGAACGTATCTCGTTCTATTTTGACGACGCCGAACGCGACCCCGTAACTGCGCGCGCCTTCCAGGGTATTCTCTCTGCCGGGCTGACCCGCAGCGAACTCGCTCCGATCGTTGAGCGCCTCAACCGGGATTCGGTGGATAGCCTTGCCGGAATTATCAAGCTCGCCCGCGACAAGGGCGAGATACGTGCCGACGTGCGCCCGCGCGCGGAGGCATCCCTCATTTTAGCGTCCATGCGTGGAGTTATGTTTCAGTGGTTGACCGTTCCCGATCACGTATCCCTGTCGCGCATGCGCGACGCTCTGGTGACGAACATCCGCCGGTCGCTCGCGCGCTGACGGAGCCGGTCGCCCGGAGCCTGGAATACTGGGCCGCCACGCGAGGAAGCCGCCCCGCCCTGTTTGAGGGCGAGGCGGTGCTGACCTATCACGAATGGAACGAATACGCGGACATGCTCGCCGACGCCCTGGCTGGGCGCGGGCTCGGCGCGGACGACGTTATCGCCGTGCGCTGCGCCAACCGTCTCGAATGGGCGGTGATTGCGCTTGCCTGTTCCAAGATCGACGCGCGCCTGATGACGCTGGCTCCAGACCTCACGCCCCGCGCCCTGCGTGAGCGGCTGATTGCGAGCGATGTTGGCGCGATCATTGTCGGCGATGTTGCGCCGGTGCGTCTCGCGCCCGCGCTGGAGGGACTGCCTCTGCGCCTGCGCGCAACCATGGACGGCGCGTTTCCGGGCTTCTTCAATTTCTGGGATCTGTTCCCGCCAGTGGCGCAGCCGCGTTTCGGGCGCACACAACCCTCGCTGGTGGCGTGGACAGCCGGCGCAACCGGCAGCGCGTTGCCCGTTGGCGTGCCGCACCGGCGAGCAGCGCCCGCATCGCTGTCGCGTCCGCCTGTTCCCGAGACGGGCACGTCGCTGATCACCGTGCCGCTTCACCGCATGTGGGGGCCGGTGCAGTTCTGGGCTGCTCTGGTGGCGGGCCGCGCGATCTGCCTCGGTCGCTCGTTCGAGCCTGCGGCCGTGCTTGATACAATCCAGAAGCGACGCATCACGCACTGGAGCGCGATGCCGGATTCCTTTGAACAGCTCCGCGAACTTGGCGCTGAAGCCGTCCGCATGGCCGACACATCTTCTCTTCGCGAACTGGAAATCGGGGGAGCGGCTGCCGAGCCGTCGCTGAAAGCGTGGGTGGGCGACCTGTTCGCACCGATCCTGAGCGAAGCATATGGCTCGACCGAAGCTGGCCGTATTTCGACGATGCCGTTCGCGCGCCGCGCCGAGAAACCGGGCAGCTGCGGCCGCCCTGCACGCGGCGTGACGGTAGAAATTAGAGACGAACGCGGCCAGCGATTGCCGGCTGGAGCGATCGGCGAAATCTGGGCGCGTACGCAGCGGTCTCTCGAATGCGATCTGCCTGATGCCTCGCCGCGCGCGCGCCGCGACGCCGACGGCTTTGTCGCGACGGGCGACGCCGGGCGGATCGACGATGACGGCTTCATCTACATCACCGGAAAGGCCGCAAGCCTGCCGGAGCCTGATATGCGTCACGCCGGATAGCGTTGCGACGGCCGGCGGGTTACAAAAGCCAAAACAAGAAACCGCCGGGAGAGAACAATGAAATCGATTGCTGCAGCTTCGCTGCTTTCGCTGACGCTTGCCGCCTGTAGCGGCGAAGCAAAGCCGCCAGAGACTCCAACACCCCCGCCCGTCGAAGCCGCTGCTGCCGCTCCGGCGCAGAAAGACCCGCTGCTTTCCGCCGTGGGGATAGGGGTGAGTGATCTCGCGAAATCGACCGACTTCTACGTCAACGTGATGGGAATGGAAAAAATCCGTTCCTACCGTCTCGACTATATGGACGAGGAAGTCGTCGGCTATCCGGATGCCGAGAGCTTCATCGTGCTGATGCATTGGACGGATGGATCGGCGCGTACCTACAAGGATCTTCCGGTGAAGATCGTCACCCGTGTGAAGGACCCGGTCGCGTTGGCGGCGAAGATCAAGGCCGCGGGCTTTGAAGTGACGCGTGAACCGCAGGCCAGCGCGCAGGTGGGCGGCGCCATCGTCGGCTTCGCCAAGGACCCGGACGGGTACATGCTGGAGCTTCTGCCGCTGCGCACGCCCGCGCCGGCTGCACTGCCCGCTGAAACACCCAAGCCGAACTGAGGGATCACCATGCGCCTGGCAAAACCCCGCATCGCTCCGCTTCAGGATTCGGAGTTCACGCCCGAACAGATCGAGCGCCTGTCGAAGTCGCGGCAGAAGGATGGGTCCATTCTCAACATCTTCCGCACGCTGGTTCGCGCGCCCGACGCGTTCCGCGCTTTTTCGTGGTGGGGCGGTTATGTGATGAGCCGCAATTCGCTGACGCCGCGCGATCGTGAGATTGCGATCTTGCGTGTCGGCTGGCTGTGCAAGTCGGGATATGAATGGACGCAGCATCATCGCATCGGGCTACAGTCCGGCCTCGACGCGGCGGAGATCGAGCGGATCAAGATCGGCGCGGGCGCTGCTGAATGGACTGCGCAGGAGAAGGCGTTGATCGCAGCGGTGGATGATCTCAACCGCGATCATTTCGTGTCGAACGTTTCGTGGGCGGAGCTGCTGAAGCATTATTCGGAACGCCAGTGCATGGATCTGGTTTTCACGGTCGGCCAGTACACGCAGGTATCGATGATCCTGAACTCGTTCGGCGTGCAGCTCGATCAGGGCCAGACGCTGGATCCCGAACTGAAAGCGTTCTGAGATGGGCGAGAGGCTGAAAGACAAGACCGCGATCATCGTCGGCGCCGGACAGACGGCGGGCGAAACGATTGGCAATGGCCGCGCGATGGCGATCCTGTTCGCGCGCGAGGGCGCGAACGTGATGTGCGTCGATCGGCGGCTCGATAGCGCCGAGAAGACAGTGACGATGATCACTGATGAGGGTGGTCAGGCATTCGCGTTCGAGGCTGACGTGACCAATACGCAGGCGTGCGCCGCGATCGCGCATGAGGGCGTGGCGCGGTTGAAGCGGATCGACATTCTGGTGAACAATGTCGGCACGGGCCGGGGCGATGCGCCGCCTCACGCGATCGAGGAAGACGCGTGGGACCGGATCATGGACATCAACCTCAAGTCGATGGCGATGACGATCCGGCATGTTCTGCCCGTGATGCGGGCGCAGAAATCCGGGGCGATCCTGAATATCTCCTCGCTGGCTGCGATCGCGGGGCATCACATGGTGACTTACGAGGTCTCCAAGATGGCGGTGAACCGGCTGACCACGGTGGTCGCTTCGGGCAACGCAAAGC
>JAUYSA010000407.1 GCA_030696545.1 Hyphomonadaceae bacterium | reverse complement strand
GGCTTCGATCTCTGTCTCTTCGTCTCGCTTGTCCATCAGTCCGCGCCGTTCCATCTCGCCCGCGATCCACGCCGCGATAGCTTTCTGATCGACGCCAAGTTCGGTCAGCAGGTCTGTCACCAGTTCCACGCCGCGCGGCTCGGCGTGTGCGAGGTGCGAGCGATAGCCCATGCCCGCCTGGCGCACGCGTTCGGCGCCGGTTGTCACAGCGACAAAGCGAGGTGGTGACTTGTCGCCCACGATAGATGTTATCGCAGGGGCTGCGAAGCCTGAACCACCGAGCACGATGGCGCGTGCTCGCGCCACGCCGATGGTTTCCATCAGGCGCGCATCCTTGGCGTCGCCGAACACGATCGTGTAGCCGTCCGACGCCGCCGACACGAACCGCTCAGGCTCGGCCTCAACGGCGACGTAGGGAATGTGATGGTCGCGCAGCGCATCTGCGGCCAGCCGCGCTTCGGGCGTCATGCCGAACACCAGCACGGGTTCTTCCTCCGCCGCATCCGCCGCGTCTGTCGCGATGGTTTTGGATTTTTCCGCGAGCATCTTTGCGATGTGCAGGCCCAGCGAGGTCCAGATCGGCGCCGCCACCAGCGTCACCGCAACAGCCGCCGTGATGACGCCGGCCCAGTTGCCTGGCATTGCGCCGGAGATGGACGCGATGCCCACGACCACGAGTGTGAACTCCGATCCCTGGCTCAGCAGGAAGCCAAGCTGCGTTGCGCCCGGTATCGCCCATCCGTTGAGGCGCGCGGCCGCGAACACGACCACGGTTTTCAGGATCACGATCACCAGCGCCGTCAGCAACACCGCCGGCCAGATCGCCGCCATGGCGGGCAGGTTCACACCCATGCCCACGCTCATGAAGAAGAGGCCGAGCAGCAGGCCTGAGAACGGCTTGACCTCGGCCTGCACGACGTGGCGATAAGGCGTGTCGGAGACGGCCATGCCGGCCAGGAAGGCGCCCAGCGTCAGCGAAAGATCCGCGCGCGCTGTCGCCGCACTGGCGGCCAGCACGATGAACAGCGCGACCACCGTGAAGGTCTCACGATTGTCTGTCGCTGCAAGCGACTGGAACAAGGGGCGCACGACAAAGCGGCCCGCGAGGATAGCCAGCACCAGCGCAAGCACGGCCTTGCCGAGGATGATCAGCGCTTCCATTCCCAGCAGCTCCGGCTTGCCGCCGAGCGACGCTGCGAAGGTCAGCAGGAAGATCGCGACGATATCCTGCGCCACCAGAACGGCAGTCGCTGAGCGGCCCATCGGGCATCCTGGCTGGTTTCTGTCGGAAAGAATGCGGGCGACCACGGCGGTGGATGAAAGTGCCAGCGACACGCCGACGAGCGCCGCCACAGGCCAGGCAAAACCAAGCAGGTATCCGATGCCCGCAAACGCGCCGCCACACAGGATGATCTGTAGCGGGGCCAGGCCGATCATGTCGTCGCGCCGCGTCTTGATCTCGCGCAGGGAGAAGTGAAGGCCGATGTCGAACAGCAGGAACACCACGCCAAGGTCGGCGAGGAAGCGCGAGGTCTCGTTGTTCTGGACCAGTCCGAAGCCCGAAGGGCCGATCACCAGCCCGGCCACCAGATAGCCAACGATCGGGCTGAGCCGCACGGCGCGCGAGGCGAGGGCTGCTGCGAGCCCGGCGCCCAGATAGATGATCGCCGGCTGGAGGGTTTCAACCGCCGTCATGTCGTTCGCCTCCCTCCGTCAGGCTGTGATCCCCCGTCCGGACGCCCGAAACAGAAAGAGCCGCCGCGAAAATCGCGACGGCTCCACTGTTTCCGACGGCATAGCCGTCAGGCAACCGTTATTTCATCCCGGCCGTAGCCGGGTTGAAATTACATGGCCTTCTTGATCGAGAAGATCACGCGGTCGTCGTAGATCGAGACATCTTCCACGTCCGTGCCGACGTAGCGGAGGTCGAAGCCGAGGCCCATGGCGGAGTAGGTGCCGCCAACGTTCCAGGTCGTGTAGTCGTCTTCGCCGGCGAAGACGCCGTCGGTGTCAACCGTCTGCACGCCGACTGCGCCCGACAGAGCCAGCTCGGGGGTGAGGGCGTAAGCGCCGTTCACTTCGTAGTAGAAGCCGTCGCCGGTCTCGCCCGTGAATTCCGGCGAGTAGTAGAAGCCTGCGCCGAGCGTGAACTGGTCGGTCACGGCGAATGAGGGCTTCGCGTACAGTTCCCAGTAGTCGAGCTCTGCGCCGTCATCCTGCGCGTTCGGATAGAGGTAGCCGAGAACGCCGACATCCATCGCCACGCCGCCGAGGGCGAATTTGTAGCCGCCGTACACGTCGAGCTCGAGGTCGGAGCCGCCGCCGAAGTTGATGTTCGAGGCCCAGGTGCCGAGATAGAAGCCCGAGTCGCCGAACGCGGCGTCAAAGCCACCCTGAACAGCCGGGCCATCCGATTGCGAGATGCCGCGGTAGGCGTAGTCGGTCGCTAGGGCGATGTTGCCCGTAACCGTGACTTCCTGAGCGAAAGCCGGGGCTGCCGTGGCCGCCGCGATAACACTGAGTACCAAGAGGTTGCGCATTATTTTGTCCTTTTCCCCTCACGTTGAACCGACCCGCAGACGCGGCGTGCAGGCAGGGCGCGCTGGGGTACGCACCCGTCCTCGGGGCACTTATTGGCGATTGGCGAGAGCACACCGGAACAAGATCAGCCAAACCGGGGCACACGCCTTCGCAACCGCACAAATTCATGACAGTGCTTTGGGCGATTGCACAATATTTGGGCGTCGCAGCGGCCGCTACTCGCTCTGAGGGGGTGCGCCAGGCCGGTTCATGACAGGCATTTCAGGGAAGAATCGATCCGGGCTAGCTCGAATCGTAATGTCGCTATTGCCGAAACGTTGCGCTGGCGCCATCTGGCGGCATGAATTCACCTTCAAATACCTCAGGACTGACACAGCTCGGCGGTCAGGCGCTCCAACCGGCATCGCCTGACCAGGCTGTGCTCGAACGGGTGGCAAATCCTCACCCTGGCACTCTCTATCTCGCGCGCTTCACGGCGCCGGAGTT
>JAUYSA010000404.1 GCA_030696545.1 Hyphomonadaceae bacterium | reverse complement strand
GTCGCGACGAAACCGCCGCCAGCCCATTTGTAGGCCGGATTGACTTGCCGGACGTTGACCCAGCCCTCTTTTGCCAATGGATAAGTGCGTGAATAGTCGCGCGCGGGCCCATAGCCGCTGACGCGGCCGGCGCGGAGACTGATGGGATCGTCCGGCTGCAGGCTGCCCAGCGCGAACGGCGTGGACACTTCACGCGCGACAAGATCAAGGAAGGGCTGGCCTGCCGCCGCCTCCATCGCGAGGGAGGCGAGCGTATAGCCATAGGTGGAGTAGATCGATTTGGAGCCAGGCTCGGCGACGAGTGGATCATTTATGAACAGGGCAAGGATCGTTGCGGTCGTCGCATAGGTGCGCGCATCGGGCAGGCCGCCAGGCTGGGCGGCGTTCAGATCACGCCCGTTGTAGTGGCGCACGCCGCCGCGATGCGTCAGCAGCTGACGCAGCGTGGTTGCCCGATGGTGCTCGGGCAGTTCGGGAAGCCATCGCGAAATCGGCGCATCGAGATCGAGTTCGCCGCGTGCCGCCATCCGTGCTGCGGCTGTTGCGGTGATGGCCTTGCTGACCGAGCCGAGCTTGAAGCTGTGTCGCGGAGTGGCGGCGACGTCGAATTCGAGGTCGGCCATGCCGTAGGCCTGCGCCCACGCGAGGCCGTCAACGCGGGCGACTGCCACAGCTGTGCCCGCGCCAAGCAACAGGCCACGCCGGGTAAACATCGGAACCTCCCCGGGGCAATCCTGCTGCCCTCCGCGAGATAGCGCCGCCAATGTGCGAGCGTGTCAACCACCGCGCCGTCACTGACCTGCCTCAGGATTTTCGGCCTCGCCAAGCTTGAATGACAAACGGCAGGAATGGGGCCCATAGCGGACGTTCGGCGAACCCTGCTGTAAAAGACCCTATAAAAGGTTCAGCCGAAAATCCACAAAACCGCTGGCGATCCCGGCAGGACTTGAACCTGCAACCACCCGCTTAGAAGGCGGGTGCTCTATCCAGTTGAGCTACGGGATCTCTGGCGCAGCAAAGGGCGTCTTAGTGGGGTTCTCGCCGGCTTGGTAGGGTGCATTAGGCCGAAGGCCGTAATGCACCATGGTGCGGGGGCCTTTCAGCCTAATGGGTCCACTGCCTCCGGCGCACAGCCGAGAAATTGTCGGCATAGGTCTTGATCACGCGCTTGGCTTCGCGTGGCTCCGTCACCTGGAAGGGGATGCCCTGCCGTCTGGCGAAATCGATCGCCTCCTCGCGCGTTGCGAACGTCATGCGTACCTGCGTGTTGGTGTCGCCGTTCGAGATCCAGCCCATCAGCGGATCAACCGTACGCGCCGTCTCGCTGTCGAATTCGAGCAGCCAGTCCTGGGATTTGGCCGTGCCGGACTGCATGGCGTTCCGGGCGGGGCGGTAGATTTTCGCAAGCATGGGGCGACTCCGTAACGCCCCTCCTCTGCCCGCAAAAGGGTGAAAATTCAACTGCGCAGGCGGTCGCGGGCTTCCGACACGATCAGGTTGGCCAGACCGGGCAATTCGCCCGCCGTAAAGGCCGCAACCGGGGTGTTTCTGGCGGTCGACACCAGCACGTCGAAATCCTCGCCCCCGTGCATCCCCTCGCCCAGGAACAGACCCACGGCAGACCAGGGCGGCTCGGCCGCCGCCGCCAGGTCGCTGGCAAACGGCGCCTCCTCCAGGAACCCCACCTCGATCCGCCCGTAGCGCGCCTGCATCAGCCCCGCCACCTGCCGCGCGCACGCCGCCGACCTGCCCGTCTGCTTCGACCCATGCGCCACCAGCACCACGCGCGGGTCCGCCGCATGGCTGATCGTCCGCAACGCCAGATTGTCGGCAAGAAACGGCGCAAACGACCGCCACATCGCCAGCGGCGGCGCCAGAGCGTGCTCCGGCGCGACGAAGAACGGCTTCAGCCGCTGCGTGTAGAAAAACCCGTCCGAGAACAGCAGCGGCAAACAAACCACAGTGCGCGCGCCACACGCCGCCAGCGCCCGCTCCGCCACACCCTCGACGTTCACCAGGATCGAGCCGACATCCGCCTCCGGAATAGCCGCGCCCACATCGTCGACAAGCTTAGCCAGCCGCGCATTGTTCGCAGCCCCGCCCCGCTCGCCATGCGCCGCCAGCAGGATCACGGGGCGATCAGTCATCAGCCTACCACGAAGTCAGATTGCGCTAGAGCTATCGCACACTCGCGCGCGGCCCAGCAACCCGGCGCTTGCCCATCGAAGTGATCCACCGCCGCCCCGGCTCCTCGACGAAATGATAAAGCGCCGCAGCCGCCACGAACGTCACGATGATCGCCGGAACCAGCCACCAGGCCGGCAACTGCCCCGGCGGATAATCCGTCAGGTTCTCGACCGTCTTGAACCCGATGATCTGCACCAGCGCATGAACCATGTAGAGGCTGTAGGAAATATGCCCGCCGTAAACCAGCGCAGGATGCGCCATCAGCTTCGGCCTGCGGAACAACACAAAAATCACCAGCGGCATCGCCATCACCACCGGCAACCCGGCATCGATCACGCCAGCAAGGCACGCCACAAGGCTAGCCACGAAAGCCGCAATCAGCACCCACAGCGTCTCGCTTGGTCTCGCCGAAGCCGCCGCAAACAGCGTCACCCCAATGAAGAACTCGATGGCAATCCGCCCCAGCGACAGCACCCCCGTCTGCTTCAGCAACGGCTTGCCCACTTCCGCGAGCCCCCAGTACGCAAAGCCAAACGCCGTCAGCGCACAGCCCAGCGCCAGCAACACCCGCTTCTGCCTGAACGCGATGATCATCGGTATCGGAAACGCCAGATACGCAAACCACTCCGCCGAAATCGACCACGATGGATAATTCAGCGTCAGCCCGTCCGTCGCGCCCCACGCATGCACCAGCAACACGTTAGCGAGAACATCAAACGGGCTCGGCCCCACACCACCCAGCGCAGCCTGCTCCCACAGATACCACGCCGCGACGATCACCATCGTCACCAGATGCACCGGATAGATCCGCGCCAACCGCTTCTGCAGGAACCGCTTTTGATCGAATTTCCGACCATCGAATTGCGGCCGGTACACGTAAGCGAGAATGAACCCGCTCAGAATGAAGAACAGGTCCACGCCCGTCTGCCCAAACTCCAGCGGCCCGAGCAGCTCAGCCGGCAGCGCGACATTCGTCTTGAAGTGATAGAGCACCACAATGCTCGCCGCAAAAATGCGCAGCGACGTCAGCGACGGCAGCTCGGCTGCCTGCGCTCCAGCGATCCCTGGCGAACCCTGCGACGTCACTCATCACCCCGGACAGCATGGTAAACGGCGCCACGCCGCCAGTCACCCGCCATCCCGCCGGTCAGCAAGACACACGCCACGCCTGTGATGAGGGAAAATGGTCGGAGTGGCTGGATTCGAACCAACGACCCTCTGCTCCCAAAGCAGATGCGCTACCAGACTGCGCCACACTCCGATGTGCGCGGCTTATACCCGAAACACGGCGGAACGGAAGCGAATGAAAACTTCCCTGTTTCTGCCTTGACGAAAGGGCTTTCCGACTTTATTTCACCACTACGTTAATTAACATGATGATTAAATGATCCAACCCGCCGACGTCCTGTCACAAACGCTCTCTGCGCTGGCCGACCCCACGCGCCGCGCCATCCTCGCCCGCCTCAGCCAGGGCGAAGCCACCGTCAACGAACTCGCCGCCCCGTTCGACATCTCCCTCCCCGCCATCTCGCGCCATCTCAAAGTGCTCGAAAGCGCCGGCCTCATCACCCGCGGCCGCGAGGCGCAATGGCGCCCCTGCAAGCTGAAGGCGGAACCTCTGAAGCAGCTCGACGGTTGGCTCTCCAAATATCGCCCGTTCTGGGAAGGCTCGTTCGACCGGATGGATGCCTACCTCACGCAGATCCAGAAGGCAGACACGAAGAAAGGTAAGCGGCAATGACCGCCAGCGACAGAAAGATCGCCGACAACGAACTCTTCATCGAACGCGAATTCGATGCGCCCGTCGAACTTGTCTTCCGCATCTGGGAAGATCGCGACCACGCCATTCGCTGGTGGGGTCCTGAAAAATTCACCACCACCGAACTTGAAATAGATTTCCGTCCCGGCGGCAAATGGTGCGCCACGATGCTCTCGAAAGCCTACGGCGTCAGCCAGATGGGCGGCGAGTACAGGGAGATCATCAAGAACCAGAAGATCGTCTTCACCTTCGCCTGGACCCACGAGTCCGGCTTCGACATGGACACGATCGTGACCGTCATCTTCACGGAGAATAACGGCAAGACGCTGCAGACCTTCCACCAGACGCCGTTCTCCAGCGTGAAGGTCCGCGACAGCCATGTCGGCGGTTGGAACTCCTTCATCAACGACGAACAGATCTACGCCGAAAATCTCGCGCTCGCTCAGACGAAAGGATTGCCGCTGTGATCACCCTCACCACCTACAAATGGGTTCCTGATTTCGCGCAGCCCCTGATGCGCGCCTTCCGCGTCCGCTGGGCGCTGGAGGAAGCAGGCCTTCCCTACGACGTGCGCCACGTCTCCCTCGGCGCCGAACAGAAATCGCCCGAACACCTCGCCCGCCAACCCTTTGGCCAGGCCCCCGCGATCGAGGAAGACGGTCTCACCCTGCACGAAAGCGGCGCCATCGCGCTCTACATCGCCGAGAAGAGCGAAGCCCTCATGCCGAAAGACCTCATCGGCCGCGAACGCGCCACCGCCTGGGTGTTCTCCGCCCTCAACTCCATCGAGAACGCCGTGCAGGAACTCGGCTCTATCATCTTCTTCCACAAGGACGCAGCCTGGGCAAAGGAACGCCGCCCACAAGTCGAGCAATTCGTCCGTCTTCGCCTCGGCCAGCTCGCCGGAGCCCTCGGCGACAAAGACTATCTCGAAGGCCGCTTCACAGTCGGCGACCTCATGATGTCAGACGTGCTCCGCATCATCGACTCGACCGGCATTGTCGACGAATACCCCACGCTGAAGGCCTACAAACATCGCTGTGAATCCCGCCCCGCCTTCCAACGCGCCATGCAAGACCAGATGAAAGACTTCGCCGAGGCAGCGTGAGCCCCACCTCCCCATCCCCCTCCGTCTCGCTTGCTCCGCAAGCGATCCACCTCGCCCTGCTCCGCATGGGGAGGCAACCCACCACCGTCGCCTTGCCTCCACCAGTGCGAAGCACTGGGGGAGGTGGATCGCTGACGTAGTCAGCGAGACGGAGGGGGCTCAAGCCCACCGCTCTCACGGTCAGCTCTTCCCCCGCTTGCGGGGGAAGTACGGCGAAGCCGGGATGGGGGCGAGTCACACGCACAACTTGTCATCCCGGCCGTACCCCGGAAGCGCGCAGCGCTATCCGGGGGAAGAGCCGGGACCCATTGTGAGGCTGTCGTGCTCTCACAATAGGTCCCGGATAGCGCTTCGCGCTTCCGGGAGGACAATCTGCACTGATGCCGAGATTGGGGGATAGAGCGACATCAGAACTGCGGGATAGCCAAAAAACATCCCGCCAGTTTTCAAACCTCTAGCCCAAAATTTTGAGGGATAGCGCCCTCGCAAATCCACCAGGCGCGTGACCTGACATATACTGCCCGCGCACTGACATGAGGGAGGTCTCGAGAGTCGACCGAAGCTTTCAGGATGTCAGTGCGTCGGTCGCGTGGCCGTCGGCGTGTTGGGCCTCCGCGTTGGAGGATCCCTTCAAGAAAGCCAGTCGGGACTCGGGGAGGGCGTATGCGACCCCCCAATGCGCGTTGAGAGGCGAAGCGAACGCTGATGGCATTGCCTCCGGGGCTACAACCGGAGGGTCCGGGGTCTTCGGAACGACCCTGAACACGTTGCACCGGTCACTGGCTATGGAGCTAAGGCGCCAG
>JAUYSA010000331.1 GCA_030696545.1 Hyphomonadaceae bacterium | reverse complement strand
AGGGCGTCACCTTCGACACTGGCGGCATCTCGCTGAAGCCCGGTCCCGGCATGCAGGACATGAAGGGCGACATGGGCGGCTCAGCAGCCGTTGTCGGCGCCATGATGGCGATTGCCAAGCGCAAGGCCAAAGCCAACGTCGTCGGCCTCGTCGGCCTCGTCGAGAACATGCCTGACGGCAATGCCCAACGCCCCGGCGACATCGTCCGCGCAGCCGCCGGCAAGACGATCGAAATCCAGAACACAGACGCCGAAGGCCGCCTCGTCCTCTGCGACGTGCTCTGGTACGCGCAAAAGAAGTTCAACCCGAAAGCCATGGTTGACCTCGCCACGCTTACCGGCGCGATCATCGTCTCGCTCGGCAACGAATATGCGGGCGTGTTCTCGAACAGCGACGATCTCGTCGCCAAGCTCTCCGCCGCCGGCAAGGCTGAAGGCGAGCCTGTCTGGCGCCTGCCGCTGGGGCCGGGCTACGACAAGCAGATCGACAGCGAAGTCGCCGACATGCGCAATATCGGCAATGCGGGCAACGCAGGCTCGATCACAGCCGCGCAGTTCCTCCAGCGCTTCATCGACGACGGCCGCGCCTGGGCGCACCTCGACATCGCTGGAACCGCCTGGAAGCCCGGCAATGACAACCCGCTTGAGCCCACCTGGGCCACCGGCTGGGGCGTGCGCATCCTCGACCGGATGATCGCCGACAACTACGAGGACTAGGGAATG
Source organism: Hyphomonadaceae bacterium (assembly GCA_030696545.1). GTDB lineage: Bacteria > Pseudomonadota > Alphaproteobacteria > Caulobacterales > Hyphomonadaceae > UBA7672. The sequence goes on along the minus strand of JAUYSA010000331.1, from coordinate 3,017 downwards.
GCGGCCGCGGAGTGGTGGTTCTACCACATCGAGCACACCTCGCTCGACGCGGCCATCGCCCCGCTGATCGAGAAATGTCTCGAACGCAAATGGCGTGTTGTCGTGGTGGGCCATGACGAAACGCTCGAACGCCTGAACAAGACGTTGTGGACCTTCCGCGAAGATTCTTTCCTCCCGCACGGCCGCGCCCGCACCGATGCGGAGAAGCATCCCATCCTGCTCTCGACAGAAGCTACCGCCACCAACGGGGCCAAGGTCGCGCTGCTCCTTGATGGTTCGGACATCGGCATGGAGACATTCGAGCGCGCAATGGTTGTGTTCGATGGCGGCGATGAAACTGTCCGCGCGAAGGCTCGCCAGCAATACAAGGCCGCAACCGATGGCGGCGGCGCCGCCCGCTATTTCCAGCAGGAACGCGGCGGCGGCTGGAAGGAATTCAAGCGCCCGGAGCCTGCCGCACCTCAGCCGGACTGATCCAGTTGTTCGCCGCAATCATCGCGCGCAAATAGCGCCTAGTCCGCCGTCGCTGCCGCATTGCCCCGAATGATGCTCGCAAGCGGACCTTTCACGTCCGCCAGCGCTTCCTTCATCGACAGATAGCCTTCTTCAACAGCGGGCTCGTATTCCTTCCAGTCGCGCAACTCGATGCCTTTGAGTTCCGGTGCGATCAGGATGTCGGTGATGCTGCGGTGCTGGTTCGGATTGATGCTGATGGTTGCTGCGCGCATCAGCAGGTTCGCGATAGGCGGCGCCGACTTCAGGCCATGCTTCATCGTCCAGCCGAAGAAACCCGGCGGATTGATGAAATCGTCAGCCGAAAGTCCCTCTGCGGGCGCGGCGACATCAACGCCGATGATCCTGCCGCGGTGCGCCTCGCGCATCACGTCGACCGGGAAGTTGTTCAGCACCGCGCCATCGACCAGCACCTGCTTTTGCGACACAACCGGCGGCAGGATGCCCGGTAACGCAATCGTCGCCCGCAGCGCCTCGCGCAGCAGGCCCTGCGTATGCACCTTGAATGTGCCCTGCGTGAGGTTGGTCGACACCGCAAAGAACGGCGTCGGCAGGTCTTCGATCAGCCGGTCGCCAAAGTGTTCCTTCAGACGCGCATCCACCTTGTGGCCCTTCACAAGGCCAACGACAGGCAGGCGATAATCCGACAGCGGATTGGTTTCGACAAAGGCCTTGTAGATGCGGTGATGGATTTCTTCGTCGTCCCATCCGCACGCCAGCGCGGCGCCAACGATTGCGCCCATGGATGCGCCGCCAACGAAGTCGATCGGGCAATTGGCTTCACGCAGCGCCTTGATCACGCCGATATGCGCATACGCCCGCGCGCCGCCGCCAGACATGACAAGCCCGACTGACTTGCCAGACATTGTGCGCGCAAGCCGGCGCGCATCGTTCTGATCCATCTGGTTCCAGTGGAACACGCGCGTCGCCTCGGATGCCTCCATCCATTCGGCGGTCGACGTCACCTGCCGCTCGCCGCCATGATGCAACAGCACAAGGTCAACCAGCCTGAACTGACGGGCAGGAGATGGATCATCCGGCAGCAACGGTTTCGACGGCCGCGCATCCGCGCGCGCGAAAAGCCAGATGCGGTCCGAATGGCGCTGGGTCATCTTGAACCATGGCGTGTCGCCCAGCGTGGACAGCAGCAACACCACGTCGTTGCGCATCTCCAGCTCGTCGAAATAGGTGGCGGGCATGCCGACGGCTTCCTCGCCCACAATGGCGACGCGCATCCCCATGCCCTGCAGCTCGTGCGACAATGTCCTCGCACGCTGTTTCAGGTCGATCGTGGGCGAGGCCGCCACCATGCCGAACACGCGCGGCTCGGCCGAGCGCCCGGTCTTCTTCCGCGCCTGCCGCATGCGGATCATGATCACCCGCGTCAGGCGCTCAAGAATCTGCGGATCGGACTTCACGAGGTTCATGAACCCGTGCCGCGACATCGACAGCAATTCCGTGTCGCGCAGCGCGAACACCGCATTCTCGTGCGGCTCGCCCGCGATCATCGACATCTCGCCAACCGGCTCCCCGGCGCGGATATGCCCCAGCAGCTCCATCTTGCCGTTGGCGCCGACCCGGAATGCCCCCAGCGATCCCGACACGACGAAATAGATCTGGTCCGAAGCATCGCCCGGTCCGAACAGCTGCCAGCCGCCGGGAAGGCCGAAATAGCGTGTGTGGTCCTCGGCCGCCTTCAGCGCGCGCGGGGGCGCATCCCGAAGAAACGGCACCGACTTCAGCGTCGGCAACACAGGCTGCGCATCGGCCGCCTTGTCCTTGGTCTTCAAGCCCATAGGCGTATTCCGACCCGAAAAGTTACCCGCTCCAGCCCCGACAGTAACGCGCAACCTTGAAAGAAAGGTTGGGGTCATCTCGCCCGAAGACCGGCCGCTGTCTTGCCACCCACCCCCTTGCCGACATTAATGCCCTGAATCGACAGACAGAGCATCGGCAGAAACGGCGAGGCGCAATGGCGCGGCTACATTCTCAGGTAAGTGCGACCTCGGAGCGCTTTCAAGGCAATGCTGCTGCAATGCAGCGGCTGATCGCCGAACTGGAGGAGAAGACGGCGAAAGCCGCCCTGGGCGGCCCGGAAAGTTCGCGCACGCGGCATTCGGCGCGCGGCAAGCTTCTCCCCCGCGAACGGGTCGAGCAACTTGTCGACCCGTCCTCGCCCTTCCTCGAGCTGTCCCCCCTGGCGGCGGACGGCATGTATGACGGCGAAGCGCCGGCTTCCGGCGTCATCACCGGCATCGGCCGCGTCTCGGGCCGCGAATGCGTCATCGTCGCCAACGACGCGACCATCAGCGGCGGCACTTATTACCCGATGACGGTGAAGAAGCATCTGCGTGCGCAGGACATCGCCCGCCAGAACAACCTGCCGTGCATCTACATGGTGGATTCCGGCGGCGCGTTTCTGCCGCAGCAGGATGAAATCTTCCCGGACGAGAAGCACTTCGGCCGCATCTTCTACAATCAGGCCAACATGTCGGCCCAGGGCA
>JAUYSA010000192.1 GCA_030696545.1 Hyphomonadaceae bacterium | reverse complement strand
GATGGATATCAACGCAACGCTTGATACCTGGGTCGACGCGTATGGCCGCCCGGCTGCCCGCGTGATGCTGAACGGCAAAGGGCCGTTTTCGTTCATGGTCGACACGGGCTCGACAACGACGGTGCTGGCGCAACGCCATATCGCGGCGGTTGGCGCGCCGATCACCGGCATGGCGACTGTCGCCGGCACGACGGGGATGGCGGAGACGCAGGTTGCGCAGATGGCCCTCATAGAAGTGGGCGCGGTCAACAAGCGCGATGTGCGCGTGGCCGTTCTGCCCGACGAACATCTGACCAGCATTGACGGCATTCTTGGCGCGGATGTCTTCGCCGGAAAGCGGGTCGAGTTCGATATCCCGGGCAAGTCCGTGCGGATCGAGTCATCTCGCCGGCCGACGCGCAGCACGCGCGGCACGATGATGTCCAACATGAATGTTCGCCGGGGCCTGCTGGCGGAGATCGAAGGGCGGGTCGGGAATGTTGGCGCCAAGCTGATGCTCGATACCGGCGCGCAGAACTGCATCGCCAATACGGCGCTGAGCGACGCGCTGTTGCGTGCTCACCCGAGGCTGGAGCGCGTCGAGAATATGAAGGTGTTCGGCGTTACCGGCCATGTTCTGACAGGCCAGTACATCGCACTGCCGCGCGTCGGACTGCGGGCTTTCTCCGTGAAGGATGCGGGAGCCGTCGCCGTCGATGCACCGATCTTCGATCTGTGGGGGCTCAAGGATGAGCCAGCGATGATCGTCGGCATGAACCTGTTGTCGCGGCTGCGGTCGTTCTCGATCGACTACGGCGCCAAGGCGTTTGACGCCCAGCTACTTTCGGACCTGATCGCTCGAAAATCGGTGGGGTTCGGCTAGGCTGGCTTCTTGCGCTCATGGCGCTGCAAGCTCATGCTGCCGGAATAACAAGCCGCCACGAAAGCGGCGGGCGGGAGGACGCCCGTGACAATCGAGTTCACGCGCCGCGTGATGCTGGGCGCTCTGCCGGGTCTGGGGCTGGGAGGCGTAGCTGTTGCTCAGTCGACAGGTTCACGCATCGCAAGGCCAACGGATATCGCCGCTTATCTCGAAGCGTGGATAGACACCTACGGGCGCCCAACCGCGAAGGTGATGCTGAACGGCGCGGGTCCGTTCTCGTTCATGGTCGACACAGGTTCGACGACCACTGTCATTGCACAGCGCCATGTGGCGACGCTCGGCGCGCCGATTGTCGGCATGGCCACGGTCGCTGGCACGACAGGCGTCGCGGAAGCGCAAGTCGCAATGCTTGAAAGGATCGAAGCCGGCGCCGTGAACAAGCAGGATCTTCGCGTGGCTGTGCTACCTGACGCGAACATACCGCAGATGGATGGAATTCTGGGCGCCGATGTATTTGCCGCAAAGCGGCTGGTGTTCGATATCCAGAAGAAGGCGGTGCGGATTGAAGGCTCGCAGCGCTCGGCCCGCACGAGTTCACGATCCAACATGCGCGTGCGTAATGGATTGCTGGCGGAGATCGACGGCAGAGTGGGAGCGGTGAGGGCAAAGCTCATGCTCGACACCGGGGCGGAGCGGTGCATCATCAACACGCAGTTGAGCGAAGCCCTGCGGAAAGCACATCCCCGGCTGGTGCGGGTAGATGGTGCCCAGCTGATCGGCGTCACCGGGCACGTTGTGCCGGGAGAGCACATCGCGCTGCCGGAGGTGGAGGCGCGGGCCTTTGCGGTGGACTTCGCGACGGCCGTTGTCGCCGATGCGCCGATCTTCAGCCTCTGGGGCCTCGACAATGAGCCGGCTCTCATAGTGGGCGTGAATCTTCTGTCACGCCTGCGATCCTTCTCGATCGATTACGGGGCCAGGACCTTCGACGCGATCCTGATGCCCGCATGATTGCCCAAATCCGGCCGCTGCGGGGCAGGTTCCAGCCCGTCGCTTGCCAAGCCGGGCCGGATGGGTACATGCATCCCCGCATCCCCTCCGAGACCCGGAAATAGACCCTATGACCGTCAAAGTCCGTTTTGCGCCTTCGCCCACGGGCAAGCTGCACGTCGGGAATATCCGTACCGCGCTGGTGAACTGGCTGTTTGCCAAAAGCCAGGGCGGCATCTTCGTGCTGCGGATCGACGACACGGATATTGAGCGCTCCACCAAGGAGAACGAGGACGCGATCCGCGCGGACCTGACCTGGCTGGGCATGGTGTGGGAAGAGACGTTCAAACAGTCTGAGAAGTTCGCGCGCTATTCGGAGGCGGCTGAGCTGCTGAAGGCCAAGGGCCTGCTGTATCCGTGCTATGAAACTGCAGAGGAACTGGAGCGGCGCAAGAAGATCGCGCTGAGCCGTGGCAAACCTCCCGTTTATGACCGCGCCTCGCTGTCGCTGACAGAAGACGAGCGGAAGAAGCTGGAAGCCGAAGGCCGCAAGCCGCACTGGCGCTTCAAACTGTCGGGCGGCCGGGCCGAGTGGAACGATCTGGTGCGCGGGCAGCAGTCGATCGACACGTCGTCCGTATCTGACCCCGTGCTGATCCGCGAGGATGGTTCGTTCCTCTACACGATGCCGTCCGTAGTGGACGATGTGGACGCGAAGATCACGCATGTGATCCGCGGTGAGGACCACGTCACCAATTCAGGCGCGCAGATCGAGATCTTTCTGGCGCTGGGCGCGCAGCCGCCGGAGATGGCGCACATGCCGCTGCTGATCGGCGCGGACGGGCAGGGTCTGTCGAAGCGGCTTGGGTCGCTGTCGGCTGAACAGCTGCGCAATGAAGGCTACGAGCCGATGTCGATCCTGTCGCTGCTGGCGAAGATCGGCACGTCTGATCCTGTGGAGGCGCGCGAGAGCCTGCAGCAGCTGGCGCTGGAGTTCGCGTTCTCGAAGATGGGCCGGGCGCCGGCGCGCTTTGACGAGAACGAGCTGAGTGCGCTGAACGCGCAGATCGTTCATGGCATGGGCTTCGATGCGGTGAAGCCGCGTCTGGAGAAACTGGCCTATGGCGACAAGGCGACGCCGGAATTCTGGGGCGCAGTGAAGAGCAATCTCAAAGCTGTTCCGGACGCTGCCGTGTGGCTGGCCGTTGTCTATGGCGGCGGGCTCACCGGCCCGGAGCTTGATGCAGACGATCAGGCTTTTATTGGCGAAGCCGCGAAGCTTTTCCCCGCCGGCGAAGTGACAGCGGAGACGTGGAAGACCTGGGTGGAGGCCGTGAAGGCCAAGACGGGCCGCAAGGGCAAGCCGCTGTTCATGACGCTGCGCCGCGTGCTGACCGATCAGGAGCATGGCCCAGAGATGGACAAGATGCTGGTGCTGATTGGCGGCGACAAGGCGCGGGCGCGGCTTGTGCAGGCGGCGTCGTAGTGGAATGCCGGGCAGGAGCCCGGCGGTCCAGGATCAGACGTAATTGACCCAAGCCTTCACGATCGCGGTGAATGCCTTCGCGTTCGCCTTCAGCGTCTTACCAGCGCCGAGCGTCGCAAGCGCGCGGTCCTTGGCAAGCCAAACGAGGAGGCCGTTCTCGTCGGGGATGTTCAGCTTTGGGTTGTCCTTCGCCTTCGCCCCGGTGTGCATCACCAGCTGGACCACGTCCTTCGAGCGGAGGTTCACGGTGGCGAACCAGTCGGTGTGGCGGAAGCTGAGGGAATTCCATTTCACGCCGTCAGCAATGGCGGGGCCGGCGCCGAGGATGAGTTTCCTCACCGCCTCGATATCCGCCTTGAGCGGATGGTCGATAGCGGCGAGGAAAGCGGAGGCGTCGTCGGGGAGAGGCCGGGAGGGCGTCTTTGGCCTGGCCGCCTTCGGCTTCTTGGCGACGCTCTTCTTCCCGGCAGGCTTGTTTCTGGTGGGCTGGTGCGCTTTCGTCGGCATGGATCAGAGACCCGCGAGAATTTCGTCGAGGCGTGCGTAGCCGGCTTCCATACCATCGGTCATGCCGCTGGCGGCTGCGCTGTCGCGAGCCTGCTTCGAGGCGTAGAGGACGGTGAGGACCGATTTCGTCTCGCCGCCAGCTTCGGTGAATACCTGCGTGTTCACAGTCTCGCCGCCGGTCCAGTCATCGTCGAACTGCTCGCGGGAGCTGAAGCTCTCGGGCTTGTTCACGGCGGTGAACACCCCGCCCATTCCCATCGTTTTGCCGCGCCCCTTGTCTTCCCATTCATAGCGGTACTTGCCGCCGACACGCAGGTCGATTTCGCAAACCGGCATCTCCCAGCCCGGCGGGCCCAGCAGCCAGCGCCTCACCAGCGCGGGCTTGGTGTGGCAATCCCACACAAGCTCGCGCGGGGCATCGAAGGATCGCGTGATGACAATCTCGCGATCGGTGGGCAGGGAGATGTCCAGCCTGTTGGTCAACTCAGCCTCCCTGCTGTTCGGCGAGGAGCGCGTCGAGGGATGTGTAGCTGATCTCCATGCCGTCGGTCATGCCGGTGGAGACGGCGGCATCCCGCGCCGCTTTCGAGCCATAGTCGATCAGCACGATCAGTGTTGTGACGCTGTTCTTCTCGGTGAAGGTGGAACGGTTTACCGACGGATTGTTGACCGGCATGTCGCCGGTGACATCGTCGGCGCCGACGCCGGGATCGAAGTATTCCTCTTGCGTCAGCTTCGCGGGGGCGTCGACTTCCTTGAACTCGCCGAAGAAGCCGAACTCGGCGCCATTCTCGTCGGACCGCCAGCGCCACCGATACCTGCCGCCCGGGCGCACATCCATCTCGCAGATCGGCATCGACCAGCCGGGCATGCCGCTCATCCAGCGCTGAAGCAGTTTCGGGTCAGTGTGGGCCTGCCACACCAGTGTGCGCGGGGCCTTGAAGTCGCGCGTGACGCGGACCTCGGTGTCGCTGGGCAGGGAGACTTCGATGGGCTTGGTCATCTCACGCTCCCTCTTCCGCGAACATCTGGTCGAGACGTTCGTAGCCCATCTCCATGCCGTCGGTCATGCCGGTGGAGACGGCCGCGTCGCGGATTTCCTTGCTGGGGAACTTCATCACCATTTCGAGCGAGGTAACGCCGTTCTTCTCGGTGAAGGCTGTGCGGATGATCGCGGGCTGGCTGATATCCATAGAGCCGCCGACGTCGCCCGGATCAAAATTCTCCTCGTGCTTCATGCGGGCCGGTGCATCGACTTCGAGGAATTGTCCGAAGAAGCCGAACTCCTGGCCGCCTTCATTCGAGCGCCAGCGCCAACGGTACTTGCCGCCGGAGCGGACATCCATCTCGCATACGGGCATGGACCAGCCGGGCGGACCAAGCATCCAGCGCACGATCAGCTTGGGATCGGTGTGCGCCTGCCACACCAGCGTGCGCGGGGCCTTGAAGTCTCGCGTCACGCGGACTTCGGTATCGCTGGGGAGAGACACTTGGGCCTTGTTGACGAGCGCCTGCATGGCGTTTCCTTTCCTGATTTTCTAATGGCGCCCGCGAGGGGAGTTTGGCGGTTTGGCCTGAAGCTGGCCGAGCAGTTCGTCGAGCGCACTGTAACGGCGCTCCCAGAACTGGCGGTATGCCTCGAGCCACGCGGTGGCTTCGGCCAGGCGAACGCCTTCGATCTTGCGCGGGCGGCGCTGGGCATTCTGTGCAGTGGAGATGAGGCCGGCTTTTTCGAGAACCTTGAGGTGTTTGGAAATGGCCGGCTGGCTCATGGCGAACGGCTCGGCAAGTTCGGCGACCGAGGCTTCGCCGTTAGCGAGACGAGCGAGAATCGCGCGACGCGTTGGGTCAGCCAGAGCGGCGAAGGTTGCGTCGAGGCGTTGGGAGGGGGTCATCGCGGAATATCCATAACCATACAGTTATAATAACCGACAAGTTATGGACGTCAAGCGGCTCGGGCGCGCTTTTTCGGGAAGGGCAGATCAGGGCCGGCGTGGTCGCTGCTTGGGCGAGATGGACTTCACGATCAACTCGCCTTTCGCGCGAGCATCGAGCTTCCATCCTCGCTGGAGAACTGCAGTGGCGATGAGAGCATCAACCGCTTCTGACTTCAGCGTCTTGAGTCCGTCGTCGAGCCGAAGGGAGCGGATCTTCGGTCCCTTGCCCGTGAGCAGGCCTTCGGGATCCGGAAGTGTGGATCCATGCATGAAAAACAAGGTTGCCCAGCGCGGGAAAAACGCAATCGACAGCGGCAGGGTCGAAACCTTGTCGTCAGGGCCAAAGCCGACCGCGAGTGAATTATAGTTGTCGTAAACCATGACCACTGCGCCGGGCAGGCGCTTGCGGAGATGCGCGATTGCAGCGCGGCCGAGCTTTTCCATCTCGGGCGAATACTTTTGCAGGAAACCATCGAGTTGCTGCTGGGCAGAAACCATGGCTGCAGAGTAACGTGGCGCGCCGCTTGCGTCAGCAACTTTGCGGAACCTTTCGATCACCCGGGCATTCAGGACCGGATAACTGGAGGGATTTCCCCAATGACGACTGCACGCAATACGGACAACAATGGATCGGCCAGCAAGCTGGCTGGAAGGGTGGCGGAAGACATGTCTGATTTTTCGGAAAAAGCGCGCCGCGTGTTCGGCGACAGCGCAACTCATGCGCGTGAGATTGCCGGCGATGTGGCCGACCAGGCTGTGCGCGGCGGCAAGCAAGCTGCGAAGTTCGTGACGCGCGAAGTGAAGGAGCATCCGCTCCGCACGCTCGCAATCGGCGCGGCTGTTGGCGCGGTGGTGGCTGCGGTCATCATGCTGCGCAACCGCGAAGAATAGAAACCTCTAGGCTGCAAGGCGGGCCGTGGCGGACAACGCCACGGCTTCCGCTATCTTTATGCCATCGACCGCAGCGGAGAGGATGCCGCCGGCATAGCCGGCGCCTTCTCCGGCGGGAAACAGCCCTTTCACATTCAGCGACTGGAAGTCCTGGCCACGCGTCATGCGGATCGGGCTTGATGTGCGCGTTTCAACGCCGGTCATGACGGCGTCGTCCATTGAGTAGCCATCGATCTGGCGGCCGAAGACGGCGAGCGCTTCGCGCATCGCTGTGGTGGCGTATTCCGGCAGGCAGAGATTGAGGTCGGTCGGCGTGACGCCCGGCTTGTAGGACGGGATGACGGCTCCGAGCGCTGTGCTGGGGCGATTGGCGAGGAAGTCGCCGACGAGCTGGGCAGGGGCGAGCCAGTTGGAGCCGCCGGCGATGAAGGCCTGTTCTTCCCAGTGCCGCTGGAAGGCGATGCCGGCGAGCGGGTTCGTGCGGAAATCTCCGGGGAAGTCTTCGGGCGTGACGCC
>JAUYSA010000189.1 GCA_030696545.1 Hyphomonadaceae bacterium | reverse complement strand
CTACTTCGGCTACGCCCGTCAGGACCGGAAGACCGGCGGCCGCACGCCGATCTCGGCCAAGCTGGTCGCCAACCTGATCTCCACCGCCGGCGCCGACCGCGTCGTCACGGTCGACCTGCACGCCGCGCAGATCCAAGGCTTCTTTGACAAACCTACCGATAACCTGTTCGCCCAACCTGAAATGGCCGACGACATCCTCAAGAAATACGGCAAGAAAGACCTGATCGTCATCTCGCCAGACGTCGGCGGCGTGGTCCGCGCCCGGGCGCTGGCCAAGCGCCTCGAGGTCGATCTCGCCATCGTCGACAAGCGCCGCGAGAAAGCCGGCGAGTCCGAAGTGATGAACATCATCGGCGACGTCGAAGGCCGCAAATGCATCCTCGTCGACGACATGACGGACTCGGGCGGCACGTTGATCAACGCCGCTGACGCTCTGCTCAAGAAAGGCGCAACCGAAGTTGCAGCCTACGTCACCCACGGCGTCCTCTCGAACGGCGCGGCCGCCAACATCGACAAGTCGCAGCTGAAAGAGCTGGTCATCACCGACACAATCCAGGCGTCAGAGCCGGTGTCGAAGGCGAAGAAGATCCGCACCCTCACGCTCGCCCCGCTGATCGGCGAAGCCATCCGCCGCATCGCCAACGACGAGTCCATCTCGAAGATGTTCGACTGAGGCTTCCCGCCTCAGTCAGCTGTCAGTTTCAGACCCTGAACCTGCGCCGGATCAACCGCCTGGCCATCCACCAGCACTTCCATGTGCAGATGCGGCCCGGTCGACACGCCACTCGATCCCAGCGTCCCGACAACAGCGCCCGCGCTTAGCCGCTCGCCGACCTTCACCTTGATCTCGTAAAGCTGGGCTAGCCGCACGACGTAATTCTCCGGCGTCCGCAGCTCCACAACATTGCCAGCCCGATCGGTCATTTCAGCGCGCAGCACCACCGAACTACCCGGCGAATGAACCGCCACGCCACGCGGCGCCGCGAGATCGACGCCCGAATGGAACACGGTCTTGCTGCTGAACGGATCGACGCGAATGCCGAACGCGCTCGTCGTCCGCGCAGTCTCTTCGATCACCGCGTGCGGTGCGTTCGTGATGCGATAGCTGATGCCCTGCGGTGACAGCGGCGCAACAGGCTCTACGGGGGCTAAGGGCGATAGCGGCGGCACCATGGGAGCAGGAGGCGCGGGCGCTATCGGAGCAGGAGGCGCCGGCGCAACCAGCTGCGCCATCTTCATTACAGGAGCGGCCGGCGGCGCAGGCGGTATCGCGAGACTATGCTGTTCGCCGCCCGTACAGGTCACGCTCAAGCGCATCCTGCGGCCCTTTTCGCGTTTGCCGATCACACTGCCTTCAACAACTGCATCGTTCTTCGCAACGCTGATGCTGACCAGGCCCGTGAGGTCCGCCACACAGGCCGCCCCCTCGCTCTCGCCTTCCAGCCGCACATTGAAGCCGTTGGCCTTGCCGCCCGTAATGGTAGTGACTGTAGCCGGGAACGTCGCTCGCACCGAACCGTCAGCCGAAATCTCGGCAGCAGCAGGAGACTCAGGGGCCTCAGGGGCTTCCGGCGGCTCGGGCAGTTCGCCAATCCCGGCGGGAGGCGCAGGCGGCGCGGGAGGCGCGGGAGGCGCCGGCACCGCCAGCATCACTTGCGCTACCGCAATCGGCGCACCCACGAGCCCCATCAGGATCGCAGCCATAACCACTGCCCGCGCAGGCTTCCGCTTGGCCAGCGCCAGCGTCCGCGTCACGCGCAGCATCAGGCTGCGTCCGCCCGCCAGCGACATCGAAGCCGCCGGCGCGGCATGCGAAAGCCCAGCCGAGAACCCCGCAACATCGCGCAACGTCCGCGCATAAGCTGCCCGCGCCGACGACAACTCGACCATGCCCTCGTCGCAAGCCAGCTCGCGCGCCACATCAAGCTCGCGCCGGATCAGCCACGCCGCAGGATTGAACCAGAACACATCCGCCGCGATCCGCTCCAGCGGCCTGCGCCAGCCATCTCCGCGCGCCACGTGCAGACACTCATGCCCGATCACCAGGTCCAGCGCTTCCCGGCTCAACTCATGCTCGAGCCCTTCCGGCAGGCAGATCACGGGCCGGAACACGCCGAATGAAAACGGCGACACCGCCTCGTTCACAATCCGCAGCCGCGGGGCCCGCCGCAGGCCAAGCCGCTTCGTCCACGCCGCTAGCGCGATTGTCGCCGCGCCCCTATCTGCAGGCCGCGACGCCGCAACGATGCCCATCAGGGATTTCGCCGCATACTGCGCTAGTACGAACCGAACGATCCATCCACCGGCCAGCACAAGCAACAGCATCTGCGTCAGGTCGAGCGCAATCGCCGCCGGCGCAGGCGCGCCCGTGAAATCGAGCAGCATCTCGCCGGTGAACTGATCCACCGGCAGTGTCGCCAGCGTAGCCGGCGCCGCTGCAGACGCCGCATCATTCGGCGCCAGTCCCCACCCGAACGTCATCACCAGCGGCGCGGCAACCCACGGCGCGATCAGCAGCGCGGTCGCCCCGCGCCAGATCCATTGGCGCGCGCGCCCCGAAACATCACCCGAGTTCTGGAGCAACCGCCCCACGCCCCAGATCACCGCGCCCCAGAAAAGAGAAGATACCGCAAGCCAGGCCAGGATCGTCATTGTCCGTCCTTCCCATTGTTCGTGTCATCTGCATTCAGGATGGCGTCGAGCTCATCGAGCTCCGCCTTGGTGATGTGCGGGCTGTCCGCGAACATCGAGGCCGGCAGTGCGCCCTTGATGTCGAACACCTGCCGCGTCAGCTCCCGCGCCATCGCGCCCAGAACCTGCACGCGGCTGAGCGCGGGCGCATAAACCGCAACGCCATGAACCTCGGACCGCGTCAGTAGCCCCTTCTCTTCCATGCGCGTCACGACCGTGCGGGTGGTGGAATAGCTCCACCCCATTTCATCGCTCACTCCGTCATGGATTTCCCGCGCGCTCTTCCGCTCGTCCGGCCAGAGCTGTTTCAGCACCGCTAGTTCTGTCTTGTTGGCCGTCGCTGACATGGAAGTCTCGCGCTCCTGCTAAGTCTCACTACATTTGTAGCGTAGTCGCTACGTCCGTCAACACATTTCGCCACACTTGTAGCGCGACCTAGCCTCGCGATTATTTTGCGCGATTTGCGTGCAAACACCCTATTTCATCGCCCAAATCTTTGGCGCCGCACAGGGGAGTCCAACGCACTCGCACGTTCCATGAGCGGAATCAGCGCCATCCGCCTAATCAGCAGGCAACGCCGCGAAGTCGGCGAAGCCTAACGAGGACCCCCATGACCATACTTCAGATCGGCCGCCGCGCGGCCGTTGCGGCCACCTGTGCGCTCCTCGCAGCGCCTGCCGCCTTTGCCGAGACCAATTCAGGCGACACCGCCTGGGTGCTTACAGCGACAGCGCTCGTCCTGCTTATGACGCTTCCCGCCCTGGCCCTGTTCTACGGCGGCCTCGTGCAGTCGAAGAACGTGCTCTCCGTGCTCAGCCAGTGCGTCGTCATCGCCTGCCTGATGTCCGTCCTGTGGCTCGTCGCGGGCTATTCCATCGCGTTCGGCGACGGCGGCGATGCGAACGCCATCTGGGGCGGCCTCGGCAAGTCCTTCCTGAACGGCGTCGAAGCGACCAGCGAGACCGGCACGATCCCTGAATCCGTCTTCTTCATGTTCCAGATGACGTTCGCGATCATCACGCCCGCCCTCATCGTCGGCGCCTATCCCGAACGCACAGGCTTCGCCTTCGTGCTGATCTTCTCCGCTCTCTGGATGCTGCTGGTCTATGCACCCGTCGCGCATTGGGTCTGGGGTTCGGGCGGCTGGCTGTTCGAACAGGGCGTCCGCGATTTCGCGGGCGGCCTCGTCGTCCACGCCACGGCCGGCTCGTCCGCTATCGTTGTTGCGATGATGGTCGGCAAGCGGAAGCACTTCCCGCATGAGATGCGGCCGCCGCACAGCCCCGTGTTCGTGATGATCGGCGCGGCTCTGCTCTGGGTCGGCTGGTACGGCTTCAACGCAGGCTCGGCTCTCTCTGCCGGTCACAGCGCCGGCAATGCGATGCTGGTCACGCACATCTCGGCCTCCGCCGCAGCGCTGACATGGATGGCGATCGAATGGATCAAGTTCGGCCGTCCCGGCCTGGTCGGCACGGTCACTGGCCTCGTTGCGGGCCTCGCCACGATCACGCCCGCTGCAGGTTCCGTCGGCCCGGTCGGCGCGCTGGTTATCGGCATCTCGGCGTCGATCGTCTGCTTCTACGCCGTCACCCTGATCCGCAACATGCTGAAGATCGACGACAGCCTCGACGTATTCGCCGTCCATGGCGTCGGCGGCATTCTCGGCACGCTTATCCTGCCAGTTCTTGCCACAGTCGGCCCGCTTTCGCCGGGCCTGGGCGAAGTCTCGATGGGCCAGCAGTTCTGGGTTCAACTGCAAGGCGTCGCAGCCGTCATCGCCTGGTCAGTCGGCGTCACGCTGGTGATCGTGAAAGTAACCGGCCTCGTCGTGAACCTGCGCGTGAAGCACGAGGCTGAAGTCGAAGGCCTCGACATGCATGTGCATGGCGAGCGCGGCTATCACGGCATGAACTGAGATCGAGCCTAGAGCGACCCACGCATGACTTGTTGCCCCGGCCGCTTCGCGGCGGTCGGGCCAGCAGCCAGCGTCCGCGCATGACCAACCCAGTCATCGCGACGAATGCGCCCGCGGAAATGCTTCAGCTTGCTCTCCACCCAGTCGATCTCTTCCGGCGTCCACTCCGCAACCTGCCAGAAATAGAACACGCCGACTTCGTTCAACAGCGAGGCCAGCATCGGCCCAACGCCATCGATCAGCTCAAGATCATCCCCCGCGCCGAACGCCGCACTGGCCAGGAGGTTGGCCCTGTCATCCGTCCGCCGGGCCGCATTGATCGGATCGCTGTCGCGCGTCGGCCGCACCGGGGCCACCGGCGCTGGCGTCTCGCGCACCACCTGCAGACTTGGCGCAACCCGCGCCTCGGCCCCATCCGCGCGTGAGCGCAGCATGTGGTGAACCGCCGCCAGGCCATACTCGATGGCCGTCAGCCTGTTCTCCACCGCCACCAGATCGTGTCGGCTGTCGATGGCCCGCACAGCACCCAGCACAGGCTCCAGATCAGGCCCCGGCATCCCGCCCAACGCTTCTTCCAGCCCCGCTATCCGCATATTGATCGGCTGCAGCGCCTTGCCCTCGCGCACCTCGGTCTGCACCGCCATCAGCGCCGCCTCCAGCGCCGCAAACCGGCTATGCAGCGGTCCGAAGTCGGTCGGCGGCTTGTCCAGCGCAACAACGAAAGTCTCAAGGTCGGAAAGCGATTTCTGCACCGGGCCCATCCCGCCATGCAGCTCCGCCAGCCGCGTATGCACAGGCGCCATGTCCGGCATCTGCAACCGCCCCAAAGTGCTCGCGACATTGGCGACGCCAGCCTGCAACTCGGCCAGCCGCGACTGCACCGGCGCCATGTCGGGGATGCGCAGGCTCGATAGCGCAGTCGAGATATTCGTGAACCGCCCCGCTATCGTGTCCATGTCGTTCCGGCGCGCGCCCTCAAGCCGTGCGCCCACTTCGCTCACCTTTCCCTCCAGCGCGGTGATCCGCCCATTCACCGGCTCGAGCGCTTTCACCGCCAGCCCCACCGAAGCAATGCCGCTATGCACCGGCCCAAGATCCACTTCCGGCAGCTTGAGATCGCGCAGCAACCCCTCCAGCCGCGACAACCGCTCATCCAGCGGCCGCACATCCGTCGGCAGAATCCGCGCCACCGCCTCGCCGACATTCGCAACACGCGAGATCACCGGCGTCAGGTCCGTCTGCGGGAACTGCAGGTTCGTTATCGCCGACTGCAACCGCATCATCCGCTCTTCCATGGGCCGCAGATCCACCGGCTTCTGCTCGCCTAGCAGCTTCGTCATCGCCGCGAGTTCTTTCTCCAGGTCATCGCGCGTCGCGAGCCCGTCGATGCGCCCGGCCTGCATCACCAGCCGCTCGCGGCTCGCCGCCAGATCCTCATGGCGGCGGTTCAGCCACCACCACGCCAGCGCCGCGCCCAGCGCCGCCGCAAGCAGCATGAGGATGAAAATCTGAAGCAGCAGGAACCACATGTCAGCGTCTCACACTTGAAATCAGGTCGGCGGCGGTTGGGCAGGCGAGGAACGCACAGTCCGAATTTCGATCCGGCGATTACGGGCGCGGCCATCTTCGGTCCGGTTGTCCGCAATTGGCTGGCCCGAGCCGACCCCCTGCGCCACCAGCCGCTCCGCCGGCACGCCCCGCGCGATCAGCGCCTCGCGCACCGCTTCAGCGCGCTTGCGACTTAGAATGGCGTTGTAGCCAGCCCGCCCGACATTATCCGTATGCCCCTCGATCCGCAGCACACCGGCACACGACCCTGCCGCCCGCGCAATCGCCGTCAGCGCATTGTCGCTCGACGCGCCGACGATCGTGCTCGCCGTCGAGAAATTGATCGTCGATCCGCCGATCACCCGCGCCATTGTCTCGTCACAGGCCGCAGCCGAAGCCTCGCTCGGCGCCGCAGGGGCCACACCCGCCACATTCGTCTCGCCAATCCGCGGCTGATTCCCCGGCAGAGGCTGCAGCGGGTCCTCCGTCCAGGTGAACCTGTTATACACCCACGTCGCCGGCCGGGCCTCGCCAAACAGCGTCGGCGCCTTGGCCTGCCGCACCGCCTCCAGCAGCCTTTCCGCAGCCTCCCGCGAGGGCGGCCGCCCCTCCAGCACCACCCACTGCCCGGAAACGCTGTAAGACGCCCAGTCCGCCCCCTCTTTCCTCAGGGCCTCCCGGGCCGCCGCCTCGGTCGGGGCCTGCACCTCGCCAATCGCGAACGGAACCAGCGCCACCAGCATCACGGCGATCAGTCCGATCAGCGGCACGATTCCAAAAGGCAAAAACGGCAGCCGCCTGCCCAGACCCCATGCGGGCCGGGTGGTTTCCGTCACAACCGTGCCTTCGCTCATTCCGGCCATGGCCCTACTTACCCGGATAACAGGCGCCCGCCGATGGAAGTCACTTCCCGGGCGAGTCCTGACAGGAGTTGATCCATCCCGCCAAAAGGCCGCAAAATGGGGTCATCCGGCAAGCTTGCGCCGGCGGAACCCCTCCCGTATAAGCCCGCCTTCCCGAAAGGCAGCGATTGTCGCTGCCTGTGTAGTCAGGGTGCTACGGCCAGCCATCCTTCAAAGAAGGTATGTTGGCCGACATCAGGGCGAAACGGAGAGCAAAATGGCCAAACCTGAAATCGTCCTCAATGTCGACGTGCGCGAAGACACCGGCCGCGGCGGCGCCCGCGAAACCCGCCGTCAGGGCAAAGTCCCCGCCGTGCTGTACGGCGGCGAGAAAGCCCCGGTCGCCATCTCGATCGACAAGAAAACCATCGTCCAGGCCCTCAAGTCCGGCAAGTTCATCTCGCACACCGTGACGCTGGAACACAAAGGCGAGCGCCAGCTCGTGTTCGCCCAGGACATCCAGTTCCACCCGGTCTCCGATGAGCCGACCCACCTCGACCTCTACCGCGTCGAGCCCGGCCAGATCATCCGCGTCGCCGTCCCCGTCCACGTCACCGGCCAGGGCGTCTCGCCCGGCATCAAGCGCGGCGGCGCCATGAACATCGTCCGTCACGAAATCTGGCTCTACGCCCCGGCCGACGCGATCCCGGAACATCTCGAAGTCGACGTTTCCGAAATGGATATCGGCGACGCGCTGAAGATCTCCGCGATGAAGCTGCCGGAAGGCGTCCGTCCCACCATCGCTGACCGCGACTTCACCGTCATCACCATCGCGGGCCGCAAGGCCAAGGACGATGTGGCCGAAGACAAACCGGCTGCCGCCGAAGCCGCTCCTGCCGCTGCCGCTGCTCCCGCCAAGGGCGCTGCTGCAGCTCCCGCCGCTGGCGCGAAAGCCGCTCCGGCCAAGGCTGCGGCCCCCGCTCCGAAGAAGAAATAAGGACGTAAAGCCGGCGCATCCAACGATGCGCCGGCGCCTCCCCACCCCGAGAATATTCTGGCGGGACGGCCCTGATGCTGCTCATCGTAGGTCTTGGAAACCCCGGCGCGAAATACGCCGGCAACCGTCACAACATCGGCTTCATGGCCGTGGAGCGCTTCGCGTCCAAGCACGGCTTCGGCCCGTGGCGTGTGCGCTTCCAGGGCGAAGCAGCCGAAGGTGCTCTCATTGCCCCTGACGGAACACGCGTGAAGGCGATGCTGCTCAAGCCGCAGACCTTCATGAACAATTCCGGTCATTCGGTTGGCGAGGCTATGCGCTTCAACAAGATCACCCCCGCCAACACCGTCATTTTCTACGATGAGATCGACCTCGCGCCCGGACGCTTCCGCATGAAGACTGGCGGCGGCGCTGCCGGCCACAACGGCATCCGCTCGATCATAGCCCAGGCCAGCCCAGATGTTCGCCGCGCCCGCATGGGCGTTGGTCATCCCGGCGACAAGGAACTCGTCCACGCCCACGTCCTCTCCGATTTCGCCAAGGCCGACCAGCCCTGGCTCACCGCCCTGATCGATGCCTGCGCCGAGGCCCTGCCCATGCTGCTTGCCAACAGCGACGACAAATACCAGACCGAAGTGATGCGCCTTGCGCCCGCGCCGAAGAGCGACCCGCGCAAGCCAAACGACAAGGAAGAGAACTGATGGGCTTCAAAGCTGGCATCGTGGGTCTGCCGAACGTCGGCAAGTCGACCCTGTTCAACGCCCTCACCCGCACCGCTGCGGCGCAGGCGGCGAACTATCCGTTCTGCACGATCGAGCCGAACGTCGGCGACGTGGCGATGCCCGAACCGCGCCTCGACGTGCTGGCGAAGATCGCGGGCTCGAAGGAGATCATCCCGACACGCATGAATTTCGTCGACATCGCTGGCCTCGTCAAAGGCGCGAGCCAGGGCGAAGGCCTCGGCAACCAGTTCCTCGCCACCATCCGCGAAGTCGACGCCGTCGCCTACGTGCTGCGTTGCTTCGTGGACGACGACATCACCCACGTCTCCGGCAAGATCGATCCGCTCGCCGACTTTGAGGTCGTCGAGACCGAGCTGATGCTCGCCGACATGGACTCGCTGGAAAAGCGCCGCCTCAACGTCGAGAAGAAAGCCAAGGGCGGCGACAAGGAAGCCATCCAGACGCTCGAACTCCTGAAGCTCGCCCTCGAACAGCTCAATGCCGGCAAGCCCGCGCGCCGCGCCAAGATCGCCGCTGAAGATGTCAAAGCCTGGAAGATGCTTCAGCTCCTGACCTCCAAGCCGGTCTTCTACATCTGCAATGTCGACGAGAACTCCGCCTCAACCGGCAACAAGTTCTCCGATGCCGTCGTCGCCCACGCGAAAGCCGAAGGCTCCGCTGCGGTCGTCATCTCCGCCAAGATCGAAAGCGAAACCGCCGTCCTCTCCGACGACGAGCAGAAGGAATTTCTCGACTCGCTAGGCCTTGAAGAACCCGGCCTCAACCGCGTCATCCGCGCCGGCTACGAACTCCTGGGCCTCCAGACCTACTTCACCGTCGGCCCGAAGGAAGCGCGCGCCTGGACGATCAAGAAAGGCACGACTGCTCCCCAAGCCGCCGGCGTCATCCACGGCGACTTCGAGAAGGGCTTCATCAAGGCCGAAACCATCGCTTACGCCGACTATGTAAAGTTCAACGGCGAAAGCGGCGCCAAGGAAAACGGCAAGGCGAGACAGGAAGGCAAGGAATACATCGTGCAAGACGGCGACGTCATGCACTTCCGCTTTAACGTATAGCGCCTCACCACCGCCAGCTACACCTCCCGATCCCCCTCCGTCTCGCGCTGCGCGCGATCCACCTCCCCCTGCTCCGCATGGGGAGGCAAACCACCGTTCCCTGTTCACCACCGCCGCCTTGCCTCCACCGCCGAAGGCGGGGGAGGTGGATCGCTGACGAAGTCAGCGAGACGGAGGGGGCACACCTGCGCCGCTCTCACGGCCAACTCTTCACCCGTGAAACGGGGGAAGAGCTCCCTCCAGATCCCGCATATTTCACCGATGAGTTTGGGGGATAACCGACACCGGAAGCGCTCTGTTGCAAGGCCTTCCGCGCGATCTGCTGGGGGACGGACGTAATCACGCCATCCCCAC
>JAUYSA010000439.1 GCA_030696545.1 Hyphomonadaceae bacterium | reverse complement strand
CAATGACTGCGACACCTATCGGCCAGCCATGTTCGCAGCGCCCGGATCACTGGCGCTGCTGGCGATTGGACATCAGATGCCGGGCGACGGGGTGATGCCTGTGGTCTGGACGTTGTCGACGCTGACGCAGGCTGGATTTGCGATCGCCGCTCTGGTGGTTGTGCTGCGGAGCTGGAAGGACGACCTGGTCGAGCCCCGTCGGCGGGTGCGCGGACCGTTCATGGTGGGGGTTGCGCTCTACATCCTGTCGCTGAGCGGGTTCAACATCTGGGAGGTCTTCGGCGAGATTCCGGCCTGGTATCCCATGTTCAACGCCGCGATGCTGACTTTGTGCGTGCTGGCGGGGGCTTTCACCTTCATCGAGGCGCGCGAGGAAATGTTCGGCGAGGCAGATCGCGCGCCGCTGCATCAGCCGGAACCGGCGGTACTGGCAATAGCGCCGGCCCCGAGCGTGAATGGTCAGGCCAATGGCCATGCGCATGCAAATGGCGACGGCGCGTCGATTACGCTCGACCGCGCAGCACTGGACCGCGCGGCGAAAGCCGATCTCGACCGGCTGGAATGCCTGATGAGCCAGGAACAGGTCTGGAAGGAAGAAGGCCTCACCATCGCCAGCCTTGCCCTGCGCGCAGCAATGCCGGAGACGCAACTACGCCGGCTGATCAATGACTGCCTCGGCTATCGCAACTTCCCGTCCTATGTGAACGCGCACCGGATCGCGGCGGCGAAGAACCGGCTGGCGGACCCAAACGAGTCGCGCGTGTCGATCTCGACCATTGCCTACGACATCGGCTTTGCCTCCCTCGGACCGTTCAACCGCGCCTTCAAGGAAGAGTCGGGCGTTTCGCCATCGGAATGGCGGCGCAAATCGCTGGATGTGAACTCGCCGATTCCTGAGGGAGTCTGATCGATTTCTGAAAAGCGCTGATCTTTCAGCGCGCTGAATCGGCAAGCGTCAGCTGGTTTCTGTCCAGTCTCCAATTTCCGAAAAGCCTGATTGATTTCTGCGAAGCCGCGCCGTTTCCCGAAAACGGCGAGCGGAGCCAAGCGAGCGTCCCCATCCTCTGGTCATCCATAGAAGGAGAAACCACATGGATGCGAACCTCCCCTCCTCGAAACGTTCTTCCTCGATCCTGACCAACACGCTCTCCGCCGTCGTGGCGGTTGGCGCCGTCTTCCTTGCCATCGGCGCCATGTCGGGCGTTGCGACTGCCCAGACCAAGGGGCTGTCGTCCGAGACTGTGAGCTATGCCGATCTCGACCTGTCGACGCATGAGGGCGCGCGCGCCCTGCTGCAACGCATCGACCATGCCGCCAAGCGCATGTGCGGCCCTGAGCCGAGCCGCAGCCCGCTGATGCCTGCCGTGCAGGCCCAATACGAGCGCTGCCTGGAAGAAGCCGCCGATAACGCGGTCGCCAAGGTGAATGCGCCCCTGCTTGTCGCCCTTCACACGGGCGCGCCCCAATCCGTCGGCGAGGTCTTTGCGTCTCGCTGACGGCTTCCCTGGCGATCTCTCGCCAACGCACCTAAACGGCGGGCTTTCCGGATTTCGTCCGATCCAACCGGGGAGCCCGCCGGTTTTCTCAGCTCCGTTTTATCAGGCGCGGGATTTTTTGGGCTTGGCCTTGGCTTTGGCCGGGGCGGGCTTGCGCGGCGCCGGCTTCGACCCTGACGGCTTGCCCTGATCCGGCTGGCCTTTGAGCCAGAAGCCGAGGGCCATGACCTTGGCGTCGTCGAAGAAGGCGGCGTCGACGCGGCCGAGGAAATCCTCGCGCGTGAACTCGATGCGCTTGATATCTTCTTTCTCGGCGGCGAGGCCCGAGGCTTTCGGATCGACCAGATCGGACGTCATCACCGGCGCGTAATAAAGGAAGATCCGCTCCGAGCTTGAGCCGGGCGAGACATAGCCGTTGGCGACAAGGAAGAGCTTGTCGGCGCGGTAGCCGACCTCTTCCATCATCTCGCGGCGGATGCAGTCTTCCGGATCTTCATCTTCTTCCACGGACCCTGCCATGGCTTCGACGATATAGCCGGGACCCTTGTCGTAGGTCGCGATGCGGAATTGTTCGGCGAGCACGATCACGTCGCGCTCGACATCGTGGATCAGCGCCGCCGCGCTGTCGCCGCGTTCGAACACGAGACGCTGCACGTCTTCGAGACGGCCCTTCTTCGCGACGCGGTCGTAGTCGAAGAGATACTCCTCGATCTTGTACCGGCCTTTGAAGACGGTCTTCTTCGACTTGATGTCGACGGTGCACTTCTTCGTGGCCATCTAGAGACCGAGCGCCTTGCGCTGCGCGGCGAACAGGTCTTCGCAGCCGCTTTCGGCAAGGTCCATCAGCGCGTTGAATTCGGCGCGGGAGAAGGCGCGTTGTTCGCCTGTGCCCTGGATCTCGATCAGCTTGCCGCCGGAGGCCATGACGAAGTTGGCGTCGACCTGCGCGGCGGAATCTTCCGGGTAGTCGAGGTCGAGGACGGGGACGTCATTGAAGATGCCGCACGAGACGGCGGCGACTTGCGCCGACAGCGGATCGGTCTTGATGACGCCTTCGTCTTTCAGATAGCGCATCGCCATGGCGAGGGCGACGTAGGCGCCCGTGATCGCGGCGGTGCGCGTGCCGCCATCGGCCTGCAGCACGTCGCAATCGAGGGTGATGGTGTTCTCGCCGAGCGCTTTCATGTCGGTGACGGAGCGGAGGGCGCGGCCGATGAGGCGCTGGATTTCCTGCGTGCGGCCGGACTGCTTGCCTTCGGTGGCTTCGCGGCGGCCGCGCGTGTGGGTGGCGCGCGGGAGCATGCCGTATTCGCCCGTGACCCAGCCTTCGCCCTTGCCCTTTTTCCAGCGCGGAACCTCGCCCGCCCATGAGGCGGTGCAGAGCACATGCGTATGCCCGAACTTGGCGAGGCAGGACCCTTCGGCATAGCGCGTGACGCCAGCCTCCAGCGAGATGGGACGGAGCTGGTTGGGCTGTCTGCCGGACGGGCGCATGGAAACCTCTGAACTGATACCGCAGCGCTGGTAGCAGAGGCGGAGCGGGCTTCCTACTGGGGCTGCGTCAGCGCCGCGAGCGTGCGCGGTTCGGCGATCTTCTCGAGGCGGAAGCCTTCCATGACGTGGTCGTCGTCTGCGAGATAGACGAGGAAGACCTCGCCCGGCTTGCCATAGTAGGCGTCGTGCGCCGGTATCTGGCCGCAGGGCGGCGGATTACCCATGCCGAGAGTCAGTTCGGCCGGCGAGCCCTTGCCCTTCACCCAGCGCACCGGCTTGAGAATGGCGGTCGGACTGCCATTCATGTAGTCGAACTCTTTCGGCAATCCGCTGACCTTGCCTGCTCGGTCATAGCGGACCACGGCGATGCTTTTGGCTTCGTCGAACAATCTGGCCTGCCGCTTCAGCTGCCACGCGCGATCTTCTACGGCGCGGCTGGCGGCGTGGGACTGGCTCCACGCCTGCTGGAGCGCAGCGATATCGGCAGCCGAGGCGCCCGCAGGCGAGGCAGGCGGCGGCGGATAGGGCATGGGTGAGCAGGCAAGCGCAGGCGGCGTCATGCCGGCGACCGCAAGGGCCATTAGGCAAAATCCGATATACTTCATGGCCTGAACCCCGATGGATGCTCCAAGCATCGGCGTTGACCGCCCGGCGCGCAAGACGGCCGGACAGGGCTTTTCGCCGTGTTTTCAGACATATTATCAGGTTGAACCTGCAGGCCCGCGCCCATACGTTCCCCCCGCAATGACCACCACCCCGCGCAACCCTTCTGGAGCTTCTGCTTCCCTGTCCGCCTTTGCGGCCATGGACAAGCGGAGCCGCGATATCTTCCGGGAGATCGTGCAGTCCTATCTCGATACCGGCGAGCCGGTGGGATCGCGGACGATTTCGCGGCGGGGGGTTCAGCTTTCGCCCGCGTCGATCCGGAACATCATGTCGGATCTTTCCGAGATGGGGCTGATCGACAGCCCGCATACCTCGGCTGGTCGCGTGCCGACCCATGCCGGTCTGCGGATGTTCGTGGACAGCCTCATGCAGCTGGGCGAGCCGGGCGAAGCGGACAAGCAGACGATCGAAAGCCGTCTCGCGGGCTCGGGCCGTCGGATGGAAAATGTTCTGTCGGAAGCTTCCGAGCTTCTGTCGGGTCTGGTCGGCGGCGCGGGTCTGGTTTCGACCCCGGCGGCGGATGCGCCGATCCGGCATATCGAGTTCGTGCGGATTTCGGCCGAGCAGGCGCTGGCTGTGATCGTGGCCGAGAGCGGCGATGTCGAGAACCGCGTGCTGGCCCTGCCGCCGGGCCTGCCGGCGTCGGCGCTGATCGAAGCCGGGAATTATCTCAACGCGCGCATGAAGGGCCGGACATTGTCCGAAGCGCGCGAGGCCGTGCTTGAGGAAGTACGCTCACGCAAGGCGCTGCTGGACCAGACAGCGGCCAAGCTGGTGGAAGACGGACTGGCGCAATGGTCTGGCGAGGACCCGGCGCGGGGTCGCTCGCTGATCGTTCGGGGACGCGCGAACCTGCTGGACGATCCCAATGCGGGTGAGGACCTGAACCGGGTGCGCGGGCTTTTTGCCGAGCTTGAGAAATCCGAGAACCTGCTCAACGTGCTGGATACGGCCCGGGATGCGGATGGGGTTCGGCTGTTCATTGGCTCGGAAAATCCGCTGTTTTCACTGTCGGGTTCAGCGATGATTGTTGCTCCCTACATGAATGCCGAACGCAAGATTGTGGGGGCTTTGGGGGTGATCGGGCCAACGCGGCTGAATTATGCGCGCGTTATCCCGATGGTGGACTATACGGCGCAGGTCGTCGGCCGCCTTCTGGGCGGCCCGGCTGCGGCAAAGGCAAAGAGAGAGTAGAGCGTGATGACTGACGAGACTTCCAGCGCTGGTGGAACTGACGACGACGCGATCCTCGCAGCGGAGAACGAAGGCATGGACGAAGCTATCGGGCATCCCAAGGCCTCGCACGCCGTGAACATTCTCGCCGAGCAGGTTTCGGCGCTGGAGAAAGAACGCGACGAGCTGAAGAACAACATGCTGCGCGCGCTGGCCGAGACGGACAATGTGCGCAAGCGGGCAAACCGGCAGATCGATGATGCGCGGCTTTATGCTGTCGAGAAATTCGCGCGCGACCTGCTGAACGTGTCAGACAATCTCGCGCGCGCCGTCGAGAGCGTGCCGCCGGAAAGCCGGGGCGACATGACGGATGCAGTGAAGACGGCGCTGGAAGGCGTGGACCTGACGCAGAAGGAAATGGTTTCGGTTCTGGCGCGCCATGGCGTGACCGCGATCGACGCAGCGCCGGGCGCGGCGTTTGACCCCGCCCTGCACCAGGCCGTGACGCAGATTCCGTCGGAGCATCCGGCCGGGTCTGTCGCGCAGCTGTTCCAGACCGGCTGGCGCATCGGCGACCGTACGCTTCGTGCGGCGATGGTCGCCGTAAGCGCGGGCGGCGGAAAGTCGAACTAGCCGAACCTCGATTTCGGAATGCGCGTGAGGCGGCAGGCGATGTCGTCTTCGCCGGAGGCTACGAGGTAGCTGTCGCCGTCTTCGACGATGCCGGTGGTGAAGACGATGTTGTGGACGTAGCGCGCGCCGTCGAGGTCCGGGCAGAGCGCCGGGTTGGCTTCGAGGAGCGGGGTTTCGTCTTCGAGGCGGAGAATACGCGAAGGGTCGTCGCGATCGAGCAGCGCCCAGAAGGTGCGGTATTTGCCGACGACCTTGCCGGGTTCGACGCCATGATAGAGTTCGAGCCAGCCATCAGGCGTGAGAATTGGCGGCGCGCCGCCGCCGACTTTCATGGATGAGGTCGCGCCCTTGCGCGGGCGGATGCTGCCCTGGTCTAGCGGTTTCCAGTGCAGCGCATCTGGCGATTGCGCGAGATGGATTGCGGGGCCGGGGAGGAAGTCCGCGTCGGGCGGCGGGATCAGATAGACCTCGCCGGCGGGACGCGTGAGAGCCATGAACTTTTCGCGCACCCTGCCCTCGAAGATCAGCATGTCCTTGTTCTGGTGATCGAGAACGACGCCTTCGAGTTTCCAGTCGAGCGCGTTGTCTGACGTGTAGAGGCTGGTGCAGAGGCGTTCGGCGCTGACGGAGCAGCAGGTCATCAGGTAGCGGCCATCGACGCGGCTGATGCGCGGGTCTTCGACGCCGTACTCTTGATAGGAGGCGCGCGGCGTGATGATCCGATCATAGTGCTGCGCGATTATGCGTGAGCCATCGGGCGAGATTTCGATGGGCAGGAGCCATGAAATCGAGGTGAGGATGATCGTGTGATGGAGGCCGCCCTTGATGCGGAGCTCGCGGGGGTCGCTTGTATCGATATTGTCCTTCGGGTGGCGGTCGATCTGGAAGCGGCCATTGGCCCAGCGCAGGAGGGCGACGTGATCGTCCCGCACGGGATTGCGGAGCGCTTCGGCGACGCGGACCAGTAGCAGGAGATTGCCATTCGGCAGGCGCGTGAAGCCGGGATTGAAAGCGCCGAGGACGAAGGTTTCGTCAGCGACCTGCCCGCGCAGCGGAGAGCGCGAAAGGTCGACGTCGCGGGGGCGGAAGATGATCTGGTCCATGCTGGCTATCTGGGGCGGTATGCTGCGGCATCAACCGTGGTGGTTTGAAACATCTGGTGAAGCGCCAGGGGCCGGGTGATCAGTCTTTCGGTTTGACGTCGAGGTCTTTGGCGATCGCCGTGATGGCGCGGCGGGCGATGGCGCGGGCGTCCAGCGGCTTTTTCACGAGGCCGGTGAGTTCGAGCATCACCGCGCCGTGCATGGCGGACCAGTGGAGATGGCCGGCGAGATCGACATCCCCCTTGAAGCGGCCCTGGTCGCGCAGGATTTTCCAGCCGCCTGTCATCGTATCTTTCGCGCGCTTCATCGCGGCGACGAGATCGGGATAGTCGAAGGCAGTGGGCTGGTTGGTGTCGAAGATCATGCGGTAGGCGGCGGGATTTTTCAGCGCCCAGTCGATGTAGGTGTCGCCGGGCTGGCCCCCGCCCTTCTTGCGCATCTGGGCTTCGGATTTTTCCATCGCCTCGGCGAAACGGTTGAAGGCGCGGGCGCGGACATAGGCGAGGATTGCGTCCTTGTCCTTGAAGTAGCGATAGGGCGTCATCGGGGAGACGCCCATGGCGGTGGCGAGATCGCGAAGCGTCACGCCGTCGATACCGTGGGCTGCGAATTTTTCCTCGGCGACGTCGCACAGGCGTTCGCGGAAGGCTTCGATATCGGCGGGGGACAGAACCTTGGGCACTTCAACTCCACGACTTTTCGGACTGCCGCGTCGGGCAATCTGGAGCCTTCTATTATTTACGATATAAATTTACAATGTAAGAGAATGCCGGATCAGAAGCCGGCGCTTTTCTTTACTGAAAGCGGCAACTCGCGCGCAGGGCGCGCCTAGCAACGTGCATCTGCAACGCGCGTCCTTTGATTTTGGAGCACGCGATGCGGCCCACGAAGGCGAGGTTCGGGAGCGCGGGCCGGCCTGTCGAGGCGCGCGAGGCATGGGTTCAAACGTCCTTACGCACCGACCACGCTTTTTCGTGCAGAATGTAGGCAACCGTCTGGACGATGGGCTCGATCACGCCAACGCCGAGCGCGATGCGCCAGTCGCGTGTGAGGGCGTAGGCGACAGTGATAGCCACCATGAGGTGCATCAGCGAATAGGTGACGGGCTTGAGGGCGCGGATGCCCAGCCTTGGCCGCGCCAAGCGGGGAAGCCGGCGCCGGGCAGCACCGCTGGAGAGCGAGGCGACAGCGCCTGGCCTGTCAGACGGGCTAGGCCCAGCGCCGGGGAGAAAATGCAAATGGGCATGCATGAGCGGGTATCCTGATGGCTCAACATATGTATATGCGACTTAGTCGCATTACAAGTGCTGCGTTTTTGAGGACGGGAATCGTCGTTTTGGGCCTTTGGGCCGCTTTCTAAAGCTCGATGCCGTCATTCCGGCCGCAGCGCAGCGGAGCCGGTCGCGGCAGGCGCAGCTCTCCGGTTCCAGCTCTTCGCGCTGCGCGCTTCGACGCGAATGGGGACAGGACCCTGCGGCGCGGAGACGAGTTCATGGGTGGGCGGGCAGGTTTTTGGCTGCGAGCATGGCCCGGCTTGCTCCATGGCATTCAGTGAAGTTTTACGGCTCGATGCTAACGATTGCGACCTAGAGGGGCCTTTCGTCATGACAAGCATTCATCGCCACATCTATGTCAGCGCGGCGCGGGAAGAGATGAGCCCGGCGCAGCTGGATTCGATCCTAGCCAAGGCACGTGAGAACAATGAGCCCGCCGGGGTGACGGGGCTTTTGCTGTTTCACGACAGCTCGTTCTTTCAAGTTCTCGAGGGACCGAAGGACGCCGTTACACGCATCTTTTCCAGGATCGAACGCGACCACCGCCACGCGAGGATAATCGTTCTTCAGGCCAAAGACGTGGCCTCCCGCGCATTCCCGAACTGGTCGATGGGGTATGTCAACGCGCACGCCCTGCGCCCTGAGCAGAAGGCCAACCTGGTTGATCTAGGCCAACTGATCGGACGCGAGGAGCCGGCGACGCTGTCGTCTTCGCCGGTGGTTTCGGTGCAGATCAACGCGTTTCTCGGCAGCTTCCGCGAGTTTGCGGCAGCCTGATCGCGGCGCCTATGCCGTGACGCCGCCAAGGCCGCCATTGAGCATGATGAGATAGCGCTGGGCGATCTGGTCGGCGAAGTGTGCGTTCTGGAGCTTGGCCGGGTTCATGCGCTGGGTGATCGCCTTTTCCTGCGCGGACAGGGACTGGACGGCGATCTGCTTGGGGATGTTGAAGGCCGTGGTGACGACTTCGCGGGCAAGCGGCGAACCCAGGATGTCGATCGCGTTCTCGAACGTGCTGGCGCTCTGCTTGAACAGCACGGCAGAACCGAGGCCCGGCATCTGCGCATCGAGCATGTCGAGGCGTTTTTCGGCGATGTAGTTGTCGCGAACACCCTTGATGGCATCGGCGAAGTAGGCGGGCGCGCTCCATGTGGCGGGTTTTGTTTCACCATCATTGGTGAATGTGCCGGAGAGGCCGGTCTTGCCGAGCGTGCCGTTGAAAGTGCTGGTGCGGAGCTCGTCGGCGCTGTCGCGCCAGAGCAGGTCGAGCTTGATTGAATTGCCGTCGATGGTCACGGGAACGGGGACGCCGTCGACTTCGGCCTGGTAGCCGCCGCCGCGGACCTTGGTGATTTCCAGCATCGCCTCGATGTTTTCGCCTTCGCGATCGAACGACAGGCGCCAGCGGCCAGCTGCGCCGTTATTCTGGGGCGACAGCGCGTCGAGGCCGTTTTGGGCGAGGTTGTAGGTCTTGGCGAAATCCAGCCAGGCGCCGTTGATCGACGACATCTTCACCGCAACGGAGTTTGCGTTGTTGGGGTCTGACGTCATCGCCTTCTTGGCGAGCGCGATATTGTTGATGTCGCCCTTGAGGCCGTTGGCGGTCATCAGGACGGCGCGGGCGACGGGATCGTTGAGCACGTCGTCGATCGACTTTGCGTTCTTGACCACCTTCTCGTAGCGGGCGAGGTCTTTCTGGATCTGCGGATCCTTGGCGACCTGAGCGAGCTGTTTAGCTTCGTTCTTCTCGGCGTTGACGAGGGCGGATTTGACCGAGCCGACATTGGCGGTTGTCGCGGTTGAGGACGATGATTTCGCCAGAAACGAGAAATCGACCGAGCCCGCGCTGGCGGCGCTCGAGAACAGCGATGCATAAACTGCGGACGTTATGGCCATGTTGGAGCATCGCGTGGGGTGTTTAACCACCGCTTAACCCCGTGGCGCAGGGTTTGCGATGGCGCTAACCGTTGCATCGCGGCGCCAGTCTCGCAGGAATTTTGTGGCGGATGGAACGCGGCGTCAGGTGGGCCGTTGGTTGGCTTAGCAGCGCTGGGCTGCTTCAGATCAAGTTTCTCATTAGGGGCTGAGCAGATGTGGCCTTTCGAATCTCGCCGGAAGAGGGCTGTCGTTGTCTTCCACATCGACCAGAACGGGCTCGCCAAAGGCGCGTATTTCCGCGGAGAAGCGGATGTTCTCATCATTGATGAGCGCGATCCGAAGAACCGCGTCTATCGCATGGGTCAGGAAACGGCCGACGACGAGCTTCGCCGGAAGATCGGCAAGCACCCGCTGGGCCGCATTCTGGACGATAAAGGCTCGGGGGACCGGCAGGCGGCTCCTGTGCTGAACCTGCACTGGGATGGCGCGGGCGCACGGGCGACCTGATCCATCCGTTAACGGTACAAATTTGTCGCGCCCCGGATCATCGATCCGGGGCGCTTCGCTTTCAGGGCGCCGTCACGCGGCGGAGGGTGAGGTTGATGCGCCCTCCCCCCGGTATCAGGGTGGAACTGTCTGGGTAGATGCGGTCGACGCCGTGATAGGCGCGGCGGGACTGGCCGCCGAGGATGACAACGTCGCCGGACGCCAAGCGCATCGAGGTGGTCGGGCTGGTGCGCTCGAGGCCGCCGAGGCGGAACAGCGCGCGCGAGCCAAGCGAGACGGAGACGACGGGGGCGTCCTTCGCGGTTTCGTCGGCGTCGATGTGGAGGCCGAGGCGGCTGTCGGCCTCGTACCAATTGACGAGACAAGCTTGTGGCGGGTGGGGGTAATCCGAGACGCTGTTCCAGAGATCGAGCAGGGTTTGGGGGATCGGGGTCCAGGGCTGGCCGGTTTCGGGATGGGTGGGCTGATAGCGATAGCCCTTGATGTCGGAGACCCAGCCAAGCGGGCCGAGATTGGTGTTGCGGACGGACAGCGGCTTGCCGGTGCGGGGCATGGCGCCGCGATAGGGCGGGTTCGCTTCGAGGATGGCGAGGATTTCCGCGACCAGCGCCTTTTGGGCGGCGGGCGGGAAATATTCGGGCAGGAAGCGGAAGCCTTCGACCATGGCGGTTATGTAGCCGCGCGGACGGGCTGCGTCGCCGGGAATGCGACAGCGATGACTGCCATCATGGATCAGTGCGGGGATAGATCGCGGGCGAGTTTCAGGACGGCGGCTATGTCCCGCTCCTGCTGGCTGGAGGCGGGGTGATCGGCGGCGCCGGCCTTGTCGCGGACGCCAACGACAAGGGGTTCAGCGTCTTCAGCGAGGAGCCGCAGGGATTCGATCGCGGCCTCGCGCAGGAACGCCTTGATCTTCGGACGTTCGCCGGCGGCAATATAGGGCACACCTGCCCCGTCCTGCCGGAATACGACTTCGGGATGCCGCGCGGTGATGCGTGAGAGGTCGCCATCTTCCAGCACAGGAAGCAGTGCGAAGGCGTTTCCCTCCGAGATCAACAGGAACAGCTGATACGGGGCGGGCGCGTCTTTGTCGTCGGGATCTACCACGGCCTGCGCCAGATAAAGGCCGCCACGCAGGGAGACAGGCGCGACCTGCAGCGTGTCTTCACGGTCTTCGGGATCAGGGGTGACGGTGTAGGTGCGGGTCGACTGGTCCCAGAAGACAGGCATGCAGTCTGACGAGGACACGACGGTGAAGGGCGGCTTGTCGCCCTCGACGCCACAGAAATCGCCAGACGAGACGGCGCGCTTGGGGATGCGTTCGGCCTTTGGGGCCATATCGACGGCGGAACCATAGGTGCAGGCGGTCGCCGTCAGCAGGGCGAGCGCTGCCAGGAATGTGCGGATCATCTGTCCCTCCACCAACGGTTCCAGCCTGACAGGGCCTGTGGGCGGAATGAGGGCGTCCCGGTGGGCTGTGGCGGCGGGGCGTGTTTCATTGCGGTTGAAGGAGATCTGGGGCGGCGGT
>JAUYSA010000108.1 GCA_030696545.1 Hyphomonadaceae bacterium | reverse complement strand
CGTATCCCAGCCTTCGAGGCTGACGACGGCAATCTCGGGTCCGTCCGGCTGAGCCAGGAAATTTCCCGCGGCCTGCAGCTGCGCGACATACTGCGCGGGGCCGCCACGGCCGCCGCCCATGCCGTCCATCTTCATCGCGCCTGCGACGGAATCGGCGCCAAACGCGCTAGCGAGCGCAGGCTTGAGAACCGGATCGTTCTCGTAAAGATCGAGCAGGCGGGCGAGCGTGTCGTCGCTGGCTTCGGGCAAAACGGCGGGCGACCATGATGAGGTGTTCGGCGATGCGCCGCGCAGGATCAGCGGTTGCGACGGGCCGATCGAAACGGCGGAGTATGATGCGGGGGCTTCCTGCAGCGCACGGTTGAGCCAGCCATCTGCACTGACCTTTGCGACCTCCCCGCATTCAAGCAGATCCTGCGCTTCGAAATGAGAGCGTTCGCGATAAGGGCCGGCGAGGGCTGGAACGAAGGCGGCTTCCTTCGATGCATACATCGCGGCCAGACTAGGCATCGCGGAATGGAGCGCGAAGCCATCAGAAAGCGGGGTCGCCCTTGCGTCGATCAGAGCGGCGCGGTGGGCGCGGATATCGGGATCATCCAGCTTGGGCAGAGCGGCGACGCCATCCATGGCGCCGCGCAGGATGATGACAATCAGCTTCCGGCCCTGCGACGTATTCGTGTTGGCGCGTGCGCCGGGCGCAACACTGACCAATGTAGCGGCGCAACCGGCGAGGAGAAGTGAGCGGCGATTGAGATGGGTCATCATTATCTCCGCTGAAACTCGGGCGACATCAGTGCAATCGTGAAGCCCTGCTCCGCACTTTCGGCGCGAGCGACGGCCTGCCGTGTTTTCTCGCTGGCGATTTCGCCGAGGGCGCGGTTGAGAAACTGCGTCGGCGTTTCTCCTCGCGCCATGCGGCGCGATACGGAGTTGGCCCATTCGAGCCGCTTCTTGATTGCGTCCGACCCGGCCCATGACGCCGTGTCGTCCGGCCAGCCCGCAGGCGATGGCGCGCCAAAAGGCTGCTGGGCGAGCGAGGTATAGACCGCGCGCTGGGCCCCGCCGAACGTTGCCTGCACGCCTGCGGCGCGCGCCGCAGAGACGAGGAGTTCCTCCGGCGTCTTGAACTTCAGGGGCGTCTCGCTCCACGCTTCATCGAGATCGATCACAGCGCGGGCAAGTATCGAAAGGTCCCCACCAGATTTCATGTAGGCCGCCTCAAGCTTCGCGATGGCGGAAGCTGGCGGCGTATCGCTGACGAAATGGCGGGCAAGTTTTGTTGCGATGTGTTTCGCGGTCGCGGGGTTTGCGGCGAGATCATAGAGGATGGCGGCGGCTTGTTCAGCGGCCGGACCGTTGTAGGTTTTTGCCATGACCTTACGGGGGCCAGGTTCGTGCAGCGGGTCCAGAAAGATCGTCTCGCCGGATTCGCGGGCAAGCTTTCCGGTTGCCTGCTGGCGCGCGCGTTGCTGGGCGC
This sequence comes from Hyphomonadaceae bacterium, assembly GCA_030696545.1. Lineage (GTDB taxonomy): Bacteria > Pseudomonadota > Alphaproteobacteria > Caulobacterales > Hyphomonadaceae > UBA7672. The sequence goes on along the minus strand of JAUYSA010000108.1, from coordinate 3,157 downwards.
CCTTTGCGCGCTGGTTCTGCCCGCCGAGGCCGGCGAGACGCGCGGCCTGCGGGCCGGCGACTGTCCAGCCAGTGAGGGCCTTGGCGAATTCGATGATGTCGTCCTGTGTGTAGCCAGAGCCGACGCCCATTGTGTGCAGCTCAAGGATTTCGCGCGCGAGGTTTTCGTTGAGACCCGCATCGCGGCGTTCCGCTGCCTGGGTTGATGGACCGATGGAGCGCGCGGCATCGAGATAGACCAGCATACCTGGATGGAAGGTGGCGGCGCCGAGCAGCGTGGAGAAATTGCCGAACACGTTTGGGCGGATCGCTTCGCGCTCGAACGGACCAACGAGGCCGATCGTCTGCGCGTTGCGCGCGGCGACGGTGAAATGGTTGGCCCAGAAGCGATGCCAGCGTTCCGCAAATGAGTTGGGCGTTGTCGCGGCGTGGCGGCTGCGGGCCTCGACCTCTTGTTGCAGGCCATCACGGGTTTCGCGCTGAACCTGTTTCTGGATGACCTGCTGGGCTTCTGTGCGGACGCCGTCCTGACCTTTGGCGGCGGCGCCATTCATGCCGTACGCTTCCTGCCGCGCTTCGAGCACCTGTTTTGTGGAGAGCAGATCCGCCGCGGGCATTGCAGCGGCGGCGGGCGCAACCTGGGCCTTGAGCCAGCCGCGCGGATCGGACGACGCGTCCTTTATCTCGCCGGGACGCGCGCCCATGCCGAAGCGTGTGGCGGCGATGGCGCCTTGTAGCTGGGTCATGGAACAGCTCCATCGATTGCCACGCGACACTAGCGCCAACTCGCCGTCAAAGTGTGCCGGGCAGCAGGATTATTGTATCAAGATGTCTGGTGAATTCAGGCTGAACGCAGCGTTTACAGGCCTGTGTAACGGGCGCGCGGGCGGCGAGTGGGGCGCCATTAAAGGTCGCGATGCGGACCGCGAACGTGGATACGTTCAGCTCATGATCAGCCATCAGCACAAGGGCGCGGCGGCTGCGGTCGCGTGACGGGCTGGATCGCGCACGCGCGAGAGCAGCTGGCGACTGGACGGTTGGTGAGGCCGGCCTCGATCTATCTGGGGGCCGTACCCGCAGAGAGCGTTGCGGCCTAGGCGGGCGGGCTAGTATTCGAGGCGGCGCTCGAGATCCTTCGCGACCCCTGCCATCTGGGTGGAGCCAGTCCGGGCGCGGAGAAGGTCGATCGCGGCCAGCGCCAGTTCGATGCCATCGATCGGCTTGGGAAGCGAAAGGGCGGCGCCGCGCAGTTCAGCCAGCAAAAGGACGTGCTCCAGCGATTTGCCGTGCGAGGCCCTGCCCGCCAGCGCGATCACCGGCGGCATGCCGGAGCGGGCGCATAGGTCTGCCACCAGATCGAGCCCGCCGGAGGTATCCACGCCGACGATGACGACGTCGCGGTCTCCGAAGGCGCCTCGGGAGGCTGAAACCTGTCCGGGGGAAAGTGAGGAAAATCGGATTGCCGGATGGCCAAGCGCTTCGGCCTCGGACATTAGGAGATCGTCGTCGTCGACGATCAGGATCCTCAGCTGGTCATCAACCTTGCCCATATCCCACCCACTTTCACCCGTGAGAGCTGGCCGTCCGCGGACGCGCCAATCCCTACCCGTCACAAGGGTTAACCACAGGGTCCTAATTATTAGTTGCTTCTAACACTGGGGTTGGCCCGGAAGATGCCCAAGGCAGGTCCCTAGGGCCTTCAAAAAAATCCCCAAAAAGCAGGACACAAGGAAAGACGAAATGCCTGCCGATTTGTCGCACGTGGAAGACTTGGATGAGAATCAGGCGTTTTCGCCCGTGCATCCCGTGTTCGCGGACGCTCCGGAAGGGGTGACGTTCCGGAAGCTGCGCAAGCGGCTGGTGCGGCAGACCCTGGAGGCGGTGCGGGCTTACGGGATGGTGAGCGCGGCCAAGACGGGCGAGGCAAAGCGGCCGCGCTGGCTGGTTTGCCTGTCGGGCGGCAAGGACAGCTACACGCTGCTGTCTGTTCTGCTGGACCTGCAATGGCAGGGGGCGCTGCCGGTGGATTTGCTGGCCTGCAATCTCGACCAGGGGCAGCCGGGATTTCCGAAGCACATCCTGCCTGATTATCTCGCACGGATCGGCGTACCGCACCGGATCGTGACGCAGGATACGTATTCGGTCGTGACCGAGAAGGTGCCGGCGTCGAACACCTATTGCTCGCTGTGTTCGCGGATGCGGCGGGGCATTCTCTATCGTGTCGCGCGCGAAGAGGGATGCCAGGCGGTCGTGCTGGGGCATCATCGCGATGACTCGCTTGAGACCTTCATGCTGAACTTCCTGCATGGCGGCCGGCTGGCGGCAATGCCGCCGAAGCTGGTGAATGATGCGGGCGATCTGTTCGTGTTGCGGCCGCTGATCGGATGCGCGGAGGATGACATTCGCAGGTTCGCGGCGCACATGCAGTTTCCGATCATCCCGTGCAATCTGTGCGGGTCGCAGGACGGGCTGCAGCGGATGCAGATCAAGTCGCTGCTGAATGAGTGGGAGCAGCGCAATCCCGGCAAGCGGCAAGTGATGGCGCGGGCGCTGAGCCATGTGAGGCCGTCGCACCTGGTGGATGCGGAGCTGTTTGATTTTGCGGGGCTGGAGCTTGGGGCGCCAGGCACGAAGGATGACGGGGTTTAGGCGCACGAGCGCGGCCTCGCTTGTGGGCGAGTTGGGGTGGGGTTGGGTTTTGAACGCGGCTGCCTAGGCGGCCGCGTTTTTGTTAGGTGCGGTGAGATTTTCACCGCTCATCCCGGCGCAAGCCGGGATCCAGGGCTGCTTGCGCAGGCCTGTTACGAAGATCACCCTTGATGCTCTGGGTCCCGACTTTCGTCGGGATGAGCGGAGTGAGGGTGGTGCGCAGTAGTTGGAGTGTGCGCGTTGCTGCAGCTTGTGGCTGGCATGGGTGAGCACGCCCTCGTCCTTCGACGGGCGCGCACTTTGTGCGCTGCTCAGGATGAGGGCTGTCGGGCTGCTGTGTTGCGCAGCGGATTGGGTTTCCTTGATTGTGTCGTTCGTCTCTCGGGGCAGAGCCGGATCATCCTCATGCGTGTGCCAATCACGCGTGAGGGTGGACCAGCTCATCTGGAGAGTTGAGACGACGTTTCGCACCAGCTCTGCAAACGCGCGCAGCATCGCTGTCAGCCAGA
>JAUYSA010000105.1 GCA_030696545.1 Hyphomonadaceae bacterium | reverse complement strand
CGCGAGCCGCGAGTCTGCCGATCTTCCGCACAGCCGCCGCCAGCAATCCCCACAACAAGGACCAGCACGGCTTCGACCCCGTGACCGAGGCCGATCGCGCTTCCGAGCGCGTGATGCGGGAGATCATCCTGGCCGAACGGCCGCAGGATGGAATCGAAGGCGAAGAATATGGCTCCACGCCCGGCACGTCAGGCCTGACCTGGTATCTCGATCCGATTGATGGAACGCGCGCCTTCGTCGCCGGCCTGCCGTCATGGTGCGTGCTGATCGGACTAGTGAAGCACGGCAAGCCGATCCTCGGCATCATCGACCAGCCATGGCTCGACGAACGCTATGTCGGCGTCGGCGATGAAGCCTGGCTTGAGTGCCGGGGCGAGCGCACAACACTGAAGACGCGCGACTGTGGGCAACTGACCCAGGCTGTCCTGTCCACCACCGACCCCTTTATTCTGACCGCGCCTGAGCGCGGCGCATTCGAACATATCCGCGCGACAGCGCGGCTCACGCGTTATGGGCTCGACGCCTACGCCTATGCCCGGCTGGCCGCAGGCACGATCGACATGGTGATTGAAAGCGGCCTCAAGGCTCACGATGTCGCCGCGCTGTTTCCGGTGATCGAGGGCGCAGGAGGCGTCGTTACCGATTGGCGCGGCAACCCGGCGCAGCTAGGCGGCCAGATCGTGGCCGCTGCCAACCGCAAAATCCTCGACGAAGCGCTGGTCTCTCTTCGGCGCTCGGCTCTCTAGTTCACAGGAAGTCCACCATGACCCCCGTTCTCCTCAACGCAGCACGCGCCTTCGCCATGGTGTCGTATTCAGACGGCAACACGGCGCCGGCCGAGCAGCAACGCTTTGCAAAGATCGCGAGCCATGATGCGACGCTTGGCGTATTCGGCCATGCCGAGATTGCGGATGCGTGGGCGCAGGCCTCCCGCGAGGTTCATGCGACGCAGAGCTTCGGAACGGCGCTTCTGGCGATCCGTACAGAGATCACTTCGGAGGCAGACAAGGCGCTGATGATGCGGGTTGCCCAGGCTGCGGTGGTGGCCGACGGCAAGCTGGAAGCCCAGGAAAACGTGGCTGTCAGAGCGCTTGCTGAAGCGCTGGAACTGGACGCCCAGAAGTATTGAAATCCGGGCGGAACCTTTTCCGCCACTCTTCATTATCTCTCATGTTGTCCGGCCCGCCGCGGCCTAGACGCGTCGATGGCAAACCCGGACATCAGGGAGGGACAAATGAGACCCCGCGCTGGTACCGGACCCGTTACGCTTGAGCCGCAGCTTGTGGTTGAAGTGCTCAGCCTCGCGCGTCAGCACGACGACATGCTCAAGGAAGCGCGGCAGGACCTTTTCCGCACCGAAACCAAGCTCAAGGTTGAGCGCCGCTGGAAATGGCCGATTCGCATTGGCTGCGTTGCGCTTGGGGCGGCCATTTTGCCCACCATGCAAAACGAGGCGCTGATGGGTGCGACCACCGAATTCATCCGCTCGGCAAGCTCTAGCATTGTCAACGCAGGCAACACGGCGCTGATCGCACTCGTCATCGTTGGTGTGGCGCTTTATGGCGCGGTCTGGCTGATCCGACGGGCGCTGCGGGGACCTACGCCGGAGCAGACCGCCCGGAAGCTGATGGAACAGTTCGCGCAGCGCGACGGCGTCGCGGCCTATGTGTTTGCGGGCGATGAAACTCCGGAAGACGAAGCTGCTTCGATCGGCGCGCTGACGCGTGAAGAGAACAAGACTTTCCGCCAGCGCCGCCTCACGCAATCGAACCGCACGCTGTCTTCGTCGCTTACGCGCCTGCTGAACCGGACCGGGGACGATACGCACCCGCTGCTGCACTAGGCGCGTTCACACGTTCGCCTTGCGGCACATCTCCTCGAACGCTTTCCAGAACTGATCGCGGCGTTCGTCGGTTTCCATCAGGATCTCGTGCCCGGCGCCCTGCACGTTGATGACTTTCCCGGCCTGGAAATTCCGCGCCAGTTTTCGCTGGGCTGATTTCTTGACGATCGTTTCTTCCGACGCGATGGCGACCAGAACCGGAAGATCGCGCAGGTGATTGAGCGCGTTCGGCGCGAACAGGGCGCGGAACGCATTCAGCGACGACACCAACCATGCGATTGTCGGCTCGCCTAGCGCCAGCCTTGGATCAGCTTCAATCAGACGGCGGAAAAGTTGCCAGCGCGGCTCGTAGTGGGTGAGCTGGTTGTTCTCGAATGTTTCGTCCGGCTGGGGCGGCCGGGCCTGCATGGCGCCTGCGCCGATCGCGCGCATCGTGCGACCGTACCAGCGCTGGAAGAACCAGATCGGGATGCCCCACATCGGGGCCGAGAATGCAGCGGCCGCTACAGTGAGGCGCCGTGCGCGGAGGGCTTCGAGCGCGATCGCGCCGCCCATTGAATGCGAGAGAAGCACCCACGTCTTCGGCGCGCGCCGCTCGATCTTCGCGAGGCCGCGCATCAGTGCTTCGACATACCAGTCGAAATTCTTGATGTGACCGGCGAGCGGATTCTTGAGCTGGCGTTCTGACAGTCCCTGCCCCGGCCAGTCGAAGATCGCGACAGCGAAGCCGCGCTCTTGCAGATCGCGAGCAACCTCGAAATACTTCTCGATGAATTCGCCGCGGCCTGGACAGACGATCGCGAGGCCACGCGTCTTGACGCCATTGTCCTTGGGCTCGGGCGAATAAAGCATTCGCAGGCGCATCCCGCCCTTGCCCTCATACCAGATAACTTCCGCGCCTTGCGGCGGGGGATTGTCCGGCAGGAGAACAAGGTCGGGCTTGGCCGCGCCGGCCTCTTGTTGCGAGGCGCCGTCGCCCATTCGTCTTACTTGAGTTTCGAGAACAGCGACTGAAGCTTCATCGCGACGCCCATGTCGCCGGCGACTTTCAGCTTGCCCTGCATGAAGGCCATCGTCGGGTCGAGCGCGCCCTGGGCGAGCTTGAGGAAGTCGTCGAAGCCGACGGTGACGGTTGCGTCAGCTGCGCCGTCTTCGTTCGAGGCCTTGCCAGCCGCGCCGTCAATCAGGAGTTTGCCGACCGAACCGAAGTCGAACTTGACCTTCTTGTCGAAGCCCGTGCCGCCAGCGAGAGCAGCCTGCACTTTTGCGGTGATGTCGTTGAGATCCATGTCTGGCTCCTTGGGAGATGGGTTGGTCCTTTGTCGCGCGTTGCGAGGCGCGGTGCAACCGTGGGCGAAGGCCTGAAAAGCGCTCGCGGAGCCGCTTTCCTGCCGCTAGGGTTGGCGGGCGGGAGGCCACATGAGCTGGAAAAGCCACATCGAGGAACTGCGTGAGCGGGAGCGGCTCGCCGAGCAGATGGGCGGCGAGGAGCGCGTTGCCCGGCAGCGCTCCCAGGGCAAGCTGACGGTGCGGGAACGGATCGCGTTTCTGGCGGACCCCGGAAGCTTTCACGAGGTGGGCAAGATCGCAGGCAAGGCCAGCTATGGGCCGGACGAGGCGATCGCGGAATTCCTGCCGGCGACGATGGTATTCGGACGCGCCACGCTGGACGGCAGGCCGGCTGTGATCCTGGGCGACGACTTTACCGTGCGCGGTGGCGCTTCGGATGCTTCGATCGCAGGCAAGATGCTGATGGCCGAGCAGATGGCCAATGAGTACGGAATGCCGATCGTGAGGATGGTCGACGGCACGGGCGGCGGTGGCTCGGTGAAATCGATGGAGGCCAATCCGCGGACTTACATTCCGACCACGCCGGCGTGGGAATGGCTGGTCGCCAACATGGCGCGGGCGCCGGTTGTGGCGCTGGCGCTGGGGCCTTGCGCGGGGCTGGGCGCGGGACGTGTGGCGGCGAGCCATTTCTCGGTGATGGTGAAAGGCTTGAGCCAGGTATTCGTGGCGGGGCCGCCTGTGGCGAAGGCGATCGGCGAGGACATCGACAAGGAGGGGCTGGGCGGCTGGGAGATCAACGGTCGAAATGGCGTTGTCGATAACGTCGTGAACTCCGAGCACGAAGCATTCGCACAGGCGCGGCGGTTTCTGTCCTACCTGCCCGCGAATGTCGAAGAGCTGCCGCCGGTTATCAGGAGCGATGACGATCCGAAGCGGAAGGAAGACTTCCTGATCGATATCGTACCGAAGGACGGCAAGACGCCTTACATGCCGCGGAAGATCATCGAGGCGGTTTGCGACAAGGGATCGTTCTTTGAAATAGGTGCGCTGTGGGGGCGGCAGGTCGTGACGGGGCTGGCGCGGATCGATGGTCATCCGGTGGCGATCCTCGCGGGCGATCCGTTTTTCCTGGATGGCGCGTGGACGGCGGACGCGTGCGACAAGGTCGTGAGGCATTTCGATCTGGCGGATACGTTTCACCTGCCGATCATCCACTTCGTCGACTGCCCCGGTTTTGCGGTGGGCGTGAAGCACGAGAAATCGGGCGTGACGCGCAAGGGCGTGCGGGCTATGGCGGCGGTCTATCAGACGCAGGTGCCGATATTGCCCGTGGTGATCCGCAAGGCTTATGGGCTTGCCGGCAGCGCGATGTTCAATCCGACGCGGACACGGTGGCGGTATTGCTGGCCGTCTGGGGATTGGGGCAGCTTGCCGATGGCTGGCGGAATCGAGGCAGCTTACAAGCGGCAGCTTGAAGGCTCGGCCGATCCGGAGGCGGAGCTTAAGGAGCTCTATCGCAAGTTCGAGGCGATGCGCTCGCCGTTCCGGACGGCGGAAGCGTTTATCGCGGAGGAGATCATTGACCCACGCGATACGCGGCCGCTGGTGGTGGACTTCGTGCACCATGCCTATCGCGTGCTGAAGACGGGGCCGCGGAGTTTTGGGATGCGGCCATAGGGGCGCGTTCTCGCTGGTGAGCGAGTTGAGATGGGTTTGGTTTTGAGCGCGGTCGCCTAGGCGGCCGCGTTTTTGTTTGGCGGACTGACAAGTCCGCTCATCCCGGCGCAAGCCGGGATCCAGGGCTGCGCTGGCAGGCCTGATTCAATGCAGATCACCCTTGATGCTCTGGGTCCCGACTTTCGTCGGGATGAGCGGAGTGAGGGTGGTGCGCGGTGGTTGGAGTGTGCGCGTTGCTGCAGCTTGTGGCTGGCATGCGTGAGCACGCCCTCGTGCTTCGAGACGCGCAGCTTTGCTGCGCTCCTCAGCATGAGGGCTGATTGGGTTTCCTTGCTGTGGATGTCGTTCGTCTCTCGGGGCAGAGCCGGATCATCCTCATGCGTGTGCCAATCACGCGTGAGGGTGGACCAGCTCATCTGGAGAGTTGAGACGACGTTTCGCACCAGCTCTGCAAACGCGCGCAGCATCGCTGTCAGCCAGA
>JAUYSA010000433.1 GCA_030696545.1 Hyphomonadaceae bacterium | reverse complement strand
GTGAATGCATCGCGAGCGCGATGTCGTTCTGCGATGAAGGCCGCAAAATCGACGGCGGAGAGGTCCTTCACGAGCGATTCCTTCTTGTCATCGGGTGATGATAGGCTCCGATCTTTTCGTTACAAGGACCTCGAACATGACCGGACTTGACCTGGGGATTGCGGATCGGACCGCGCTGGTCTGCGGGGCCAGTAAAGGGCTGGGTCGCGCATGCGCCGAGGCTCTGTCCGCAGTCGGCGTGCGCGTGGTGCTCTGCGCGCGCACCGCCGCGCCGCTTGAGGCGGCTGCGGCGGACATCGCGGCCGCCCAAGGTCAAAGCGTGGCGACGGTGGTCGCCGATGTGACCACTGAGGCCGGGCGGGAGGCTATACTGCGCGCCTGCCCTAACCCCGATATCCTCATCAACAATTCCGCTGGGCCGCCGCCCGGGCGCTTCGAGGGCTGGGGCGCAGCGGAATGGGAAGCGGCGACCTCGGCCAATATGATCGCGCCGATCCTACTGATGCGCGCAGTGCTTGGCGGAATGCGCGCACGACGCTGGGGTCGGATCATCAACATCACTTCGAGCGCCGTGAAGCAGCCCCTGCCGATGCTCGGCCTTTCAAACGGTGCGCGGGCCGGCCTCACTGGTTTCGTCAGCACCGTCGCCCGAGAGGTCGCCGCCGACGGAGTAACCATCAATAACCTGCTGCCCGGCCGGTTCGCCACCGATCGTCTGGAAAGCTACGTGGCGGCAGTGGCGCAGGCCGAGGGAGTCACCCCTGAAGAACTGAGCCATCAACTTCGAGACGACATCCCCGCGGGCCGCTTCGGGCGGGCCGACGAGTTCGGCGCCGTCTGCGCCTTCCTTGCCAGCGAACACGCTGGCTACATCACCGCCCAGAACATCCTGCTGGACGGCGGCGCCTATCCCGGCATTTTCTGACCTCACCCTGTCATCGTCGTTACTCGCCGCGCCTGGCCTGAGCGTGACGAAGGTGTTGGCAGTCTAACGCCAACCTTTCTTACAAAAGCGGCGCGACAAACGCGCGGCGCTGAAATTGCTTCGAAACTCCTCGAGAACCAGGGGATCCGTCCCGAGACGATCACGACGGACAAGCGGGCTTCCTACCGGGCGGCAGTCTGGCTATTGGGGCTCCACTAGTCGTCACCGACCAAGCGGGATGCGCGAAAATAATCGCAAGAACTCCCACCTGGTTCGACGACGCGAGCGGAGCAGCAGAGATTCAAATCGCAGGGCTCAGCCCAGCGTTTCCTCTCCAGCCATTCCGCTAATCTCCAGCCCCAGCTGATCGCGGCGAGCATCAACAGGGCCAAACGGGCCAGGTCGGGTAGGACATGGACTTCTTTATGACGCACATGCTCGACGAGTTCGGCCGCTCGACGCGCGCCCTGCGGCGCGATGATCCCGAACTCGGCGCAGTGGCCGCGGATGGCGTTGATCAGCATGGTCCGTTGCCGCACCAGGAGTTCACGCGTGCGGTGGAGCACCAGCACGCCCTGTCGTTCGGCGCTTTTCACCGGCACGAACCGCATCGTGGGGCGGGTCACCGCTACACAGATCGACTCGGAGTCGGCGGCGTCGTTCTTCTGCCGCCGGACATAGGCCTTCACGCTCGCCGACTGCGCGGCCACGCCATCATTGTTTTACGCGGACTGGACGCACCCGATCTCCGAGGCCTTCCCCGTGCTCCGAACCTATCGCGCACGGTTGCTGGCCCGCCCGTCCTTCGCACGGGCGGTGGAGGAGGCGCGGCCGTTCCGGGCGTACTTCCCTCTCGGAGCGCCGGACCGCGATTAGGCCCTTAAACGAAATCAGCCCGGCCTCGCTGTGCGAAGCCGGGCTGTTCGACACCTCTCGTCGAGGGGGTGATTAGGCCGGCGTGAGACCCGCGCCCTTAAGTGCGGCGTTCAGCGTCGGCGGATCGATGTAGGCCTGCGGGATCGGCTTCGGGAAGCCGCCCTTGGGCTCTTCGACATAGCGCGACATCACCGGGCGGCGCAGGGAAACGCCCGCCTTGACGGCGGTCGGCCAGGTCACCTTGCCCGTGCTGAAGAACTCGAGCGCCACCTGGTTGAACAAGTCCGGCCGGTCGGTCTGGCCCTGGTGTCCGCATTCCTGCGGATAGAAGAGTTGGATGTTCGGCACCACGTCTTCCTGAGCGAAGGCGTTCTCGACCGGCAAGAGCACGTCCTGCAGGCCGTAGAGATAGATCATCGGGACCGTCAGCTTGTCGAGGCGTCCCTTGGTGGAGAACACCTGCAGATTGTCAGGCGTGGCGTTCTGACGGGCCATCGGGCCCGACGGAATGCCGAGCTTGGCGCGGGCCTCACGCTGGCGCGTGGCGGCCTGGAAGCGCATCTCGACGAGCTCGGGCGACACGGCCTTCTTCTCGTAGATGATGCCGTCCATCAGGTCCTGCATGCCCTGCTTGGTGCCGTCCCAGGTGACGGCTTCCGGCAACGACGGCATGTTGGGGTTCGAAGTGAACTTGCCGTCCTTGCCCATGATCCTCGGCACTTCGCAGATGTCGCCCATGACGCCGGCGATGAACAGCACGCTCTGAACCCGCTCGGGGTTGCTGATCACGAAGTTCAGCACCGTCTGGCAGCCCATCGAGTTGCCGCTGATGTGCGCCTTGTCGATGCACAGCGCGTCAAGGAACATCTTGACGAAGTCGTTCTTCGCCTTGGGGCTGGTGTCGAGGTAGGCGGGATTGCTGATGTCCGAGAGGCCAAAGCCAGGCTGGTCGGGGCAATAGACGCGGAAACCATTAGCGGCGAGGTACGGCGCCATGAACCGCCAGCCAGCGGTGCCGGACGAGCCTTCGATGCCGCCGTGGAACAGGACCACGGCAGGGCCCTTGTCGCCGGCGGTGACGTAGTGCGCGCGGCGTCCGTCGGCCAGGCGCACCCAGCGGCTCGCCAGCCCCGGAATGTCGATGATGTTCTCGTCGGTAAGGCCGCGCGTGGGCGCGCCGGCGTTGGTGTCGGCCATGTGGATCGTCCTCTTTTTCCTCCGACTGAAAGCAAGTTTCTTGTGAAACCTGGCGGCCATATTGGCCGTGGCGTCGGGGGTTGTTCGATGGGTCTAGTCGTCCCAGTCCGTCGCGTGTTTGCCCCTCGTCATCCGCGCGTTCCATTCGCGCCAGAAGACGCGCATCTGCAGCTCGCTGGCGCCGCCCTTGGTGTTGCCGTTCATCCCGCGCGAGATGTCCGACCACTCGACTTCCTTGTGGGTCTTGAAGCCCATCTGGCAGCCTTCGAGGCCTTCCACATCGTCGGGGGTGGCGAAGCCGCCCGGCCCCTGGAAGCCCATGTACCACTCGAGGCGCGCTTTGCGCAGTCCAGGCGTGTCCTCTTTCGGCATCATGGCCCAACCATTGATCTCCATGTAGTCCGGGCTGGTCGGATAGAAGGTGCGGAACACGAACCAGCCGTCGATGATGATCAGGTTGGGGAAAATC
>JAUYSA010000313.1 GCA_030696545.1 Hyphomonadaceae bacterium | reverse complement strand
CCAGCCTGCGCCGCAAATCGCAGATGCTCGCCCTGCGCCCCGATCTCAAGGCCGTGACCTTTCGCGGCAATGTGCAGACGCGGCTGCGCAAGTTGGCCGAGGGTGAAGCGCAGGCGACCATTCTCGCCGCCGCAGGCCTTCGCCGTCTTGGCATGATCGACAAGGCCGCCGGTATTCTTTCAATCGACGAAATGCTGCCGGCGGGCGGCCAGGGCATTGTGGGCGTGACGTTGCACGTCGATGCGCCGCAATGGCTGAAAGATGCCGTGGCCAAGACCGACGATAGGGATGCCCGCCTCGCCGCGATTGCCGAGCGCGCTTTCCTGCGCAAGCTTGATGGATCATGCCGCACGCCGATCGCGGCGCATTTCCGTCTCACCGACGGCGGCGCCGAAATGGCTGGCGAAGTCCTGACCGACGAAGGCGACCAGCGTTGGCGCGCCGAGGGCTTCATCGAGGGCCAGCCGACCGAGTTCGACGCCGAAGTGCTGGGCAATGCACTGGCCGAGGACGTTGCAGCCGAGCGCGCCTACGACCTTGGCGAAGCGCCCGCCTATGGTCCCGAGGACGAGGTGTGAGCGCGCCGCGCATACTCGTTACCCGCAGCGAACCGGGCGCATCTGAAACCGCCGAACGTCTCGCCGCAGCAGGCTATACCCCCATCATCGAACCCGTCTTCGCCATCGAACCGATCGCCGCCGCGATACCGGACTTCGACGCCCTCGCTTTCACCAGCGCTAATGGCGCGCGGGAGTTCGTGAAACTGTCATCGCGCCGCGATGTGCCTGTGTTCTGCGTGGGCGCCCGCACCGCCGAGGCGGCACGCGAAGCCGGCTTTGCCAATGTCCTGTCAGCCGACGCCGATGTCGAAGCACTTGGTGTGCTGATCAGTGACAAGGCGCCGAGAGGCAGCCGCGTGCTTCACGCCGGAAATGAAGAAGCGCGCGGGGACCTCACCGGACGGCTGCGAAGCGCGGGTTTTTCGGCAAACTTCGTCGCCATTTTTCGCGCCGCTCCGGCACGGATACCCGGCCCCATCCTGTCGAACCACCTGGCGGGAAGGCCCGCTTTTGAGGCTGTTCTGGTCCACTCGCCCAGGGCTGCGGCCATTCTTGCCGGTTTCGCGGCGGGATCTACGGCGGCCTTTGACATCGCAGCGATCTCTGCGGCGACGGTGGCTCCGCTGGCATCTGTGGCCGGGCGGACGGAGATCGCCGCCCATCCGGACGAACAATCGCTTCTTTCCGCCCTCGCCCGGCTCCTTTCCAGTTGAGGAACCCCCCGGCGCACGCCTATGCTCGCCACGGGGAACGGGCATGCGAACGCCATGAGGATGGTGGTCGATGACGAAGCGACCTGTCCGGAACGAGCCTGAACCGATCGACGCCGAGTTTGAACCGGCAAGCGGCCCCGATCCCGGTGGGCCGAAACGCACAGGCGCGCGGCCATTCCGCAGCCGTTCCGTGACGTTGCAGGAAATGATGATCGCGAGCGTTCTGGCATCCGTGCTTGGCGCGATTGTCGCCATCATCGTCAGCAACGCCAGCTCCGGCGCGCCAACGGGCACACTCGCACGCGAGATCGATAATCTGGTGCGGGGGCAGACCGAGCTTGCGGTTCGCGCCGACCGGGCGGCGGCTGACGTCGTCTCGCTGCGCTCGCGGCTCGACGCGCAGGGCGAACGGCTCGACCAGCAGAACGTAACCGAAGCACTCTTGCGCAGTGACCTCGTTGCACTGACGAGCCAGCTTTCCGCCATCAGCGGCGCAGGCGACGGCGAGGCGCCTGCCGATTCAACTGCAGCAAAGTCTCCACTTGGTATCCTGCTTGGTCGCATCAACCGGCTTGAGGGCATTGTGGCCGACGACAAGACAGCGCCGGAAACGACGCGTGAGGTCCAGCGCGCCATCGCAGACCTGTCGAACCAGGTCGCAGCGCTTGATCTCGCCAACAACACGCTGGTGACGTCGTTCGATCGTCGCGAAGCCGCGCTGGCCGCGCTCGAAGCTGGTATGCAGACAATGGCGGCAGACCTGAGCGCCCTGCGTGGTGGCAAGCCATTGTCCGGGCGGCCAGCGGCGAGCATCGCGCAGGTTACAGCTGCTCCGCCGCCGATACTCGCCGCGACAGCGCGTTCACAAGCGATCCGCGCGCTCTCCGCGCTGGAAGCAGCTGCGCGCGGCGACCGGCCCTTTGCCAGGGAACATCAGGCGCTTGCGGCGCTGCTGCCCGACGAGATCGATCTGGCAAACATGGCAGATCCGGCGCGAACGGGCGTGCCGACGCTGCCGCAATTGCGTTCCGCTTTTGCGGTGGCAGCGGATCGCGCCACACGCATCGCGACGGACGAAAGCGACGATGGCTGGAACTGGCTGCGTACAGCCTTCATCGGCGTGGTCGACTTCGAGCCCAGCCCTGCTGTCGCAACAAACCGTGACATCATCCGCAACGCCCGCAGGCAGCTCGATCTTGGCGATGTGCGCGGCGCGGCCGAGGCTGTGACGGGCATATCGGGGAATGCCGGCGCGGCCTTTGCGGCGTGGCAAGCGCAGGCGGAAAAACGCGCCCTGCTGGATCAAAGCCTGCGAGCTCTCAATGTCCGGCTGCTCGAGACTGCTGTTGCCAGCGGCAGCGCAGGCTGAACGATACAAACGAAATCACGGTTACATACGTCGTTGTCATCGCGCTGGCGTTTATGTGTCCGGCCACGCGCTTGCCGCGTGCGCCTCACCTGCTAGCTCGTTTGTACAAGTCCCGGACGGGGACAAAGACACTTGGGAGATTCACTTGAAACGCAACACCGCGCTCGCCGCGATCTGTACAGCCGCGCTCATCGCCTGCGCCACGACCAGCATGCCGGCATTCGCACAGACACCTTCCGCAACGGCTCAGGCCGACGCTGGCCTCAAGACTGCCGTTGCGAATACGGCACGCGCCGAAGCGCACAAGGTTCGCGATACGCATCGCCACCCGG
>JAUYSA010000271.1 GCA_030696545.1 Hyphomonadaceae bacterium | reverse complement strand
GCCTGATACCGTTTACCAGAGCCATAGACACTTTAGTGCTTCAACTGGATGAGCGAAGCGCGTTGTGGAAACGACTAGCGCCGATTGCCCGCGCCCATCAGGACTTTGTCGAAATTATCAGATCGTGACCAAGGCGAAGAGACCGGCAATCAACGTCGGATCAGAAAGGCCCTTTCTCTCGCTGCCCCAGATTTGACGGAGGCAATCCCACGGTCTCTTCCGCCGCGAATGCGCCGGCTTAAGAGGGCGCCCCCTACCGCCCCTTCACCGCCCCGACACTCACCAGATACTCGCCCATCTTCTGGTGCAGCGTGTTGATCGCCTTCAGCGGGCGCACCATCACCTTGAAGTGTGTGATCAGGCCCGCGTCATTCCACGTGATGATGTCCACGCCGTTGATCGTGATCCCGTCCACCTCCGAGAAGAACTCCAGCACGGCGGACTTTTCGGAATACCACTCCCCGCCATAGCGGAAGTGGTCCGTGTTCAGCACGTGCAGCGCCCCGCGCAGGTAGGCCTCGACGATCGCCTTGCCCTTCTGCGGCGTGTGCACGACGGGGCTCTCGAACACGCAGTCGTCCGCCAGTATCCCCGCCAGCTCATCGCTCCGCCGCTCCAGCGCGATGCGGTGCCAGCGTTCGATGGTCGGCGGGATGGTCATGGCGCGTCTCCTGATCGGCGCGACCCTGACAGCAAAACCGGCCGGAGCAAGGCGCCCGCCCTGCGCTGCTTGCCCTTACGGAAGCATGGAACCTGCTTACGCACGCCTCACCACGTCGTCATTACGCGTATGGCGCGCACACCGGCATTTTGCCGCCTCCTGAGCGGCCGTCCCCTCGCCGACGGAGAATTCGATGATGCGCTACAACCGCCTGCTCTGCGCCGCCGCTATCGTGGCCGTTTCCGCATTCAGCGCATCAGCCCAGACGCCGGCCGCAGCGCCGGTTCTGTCCACCAAGCCGATGAGCAATCCGCCGCGCACGCCCGATGGCCGCCCCGACCTGCAGGGCACATGGAACAACACGTCCGTCACCCGAATGGAGCGGCCGGGGAATGTCTCCACGCTCGTGCTCACGGAAGAGGAAGCCGTGCGCTACGAGCAGGGCTCGCACTGGGTGGTGAACGCGCGCAACCAGGATTCCGAGAAGGTCGACACCAGCGCCGCGCCGCCCCCGGGCAAGGGCTCGGACTTCAACCTGCTCCGCTACAACTCGTTCTGGCTCGACGCCGGCAACCACCTCGCGCGCGTGAAGGGCGAGGTCCGCACGTCGTGGATCGTCGATCCGCCCAGCGGCAAGCTCCCGGCCAAGCCCGGCGCCAACAAGGCGTTCGAGGGCTTCGGCAGCTTCGACACCTACGAGACGCGCCCCCTGTCCGAGCGCTGCATCCTGTTCGGACGCCAGGCCGGCCCGATCATGCAGAACGCGATCTACAACAACAACATGCAGTTCGTGCAGACGCCCGACACCGTGATGATCCTCGTCGAGATGGTTCACGAGCCGCGCATCATCCCGATCTTCAAGAGCAAGGCAGACGTGAAATACCGTCCCAGCGTCATCAAGCCATGGTTCGGCGACAGCGTCGGCTGGTATGAGGGCGACGCCCTCGTCGTCGAGACCAAGAACGTGAACCCGGCGCAGGTGCAGGCCATGATCTCGCCCACCGGCACGCTGACCGAGCGTTTCTCGCGCTGGTCCGAAGACCAGATCCTCTACGAATTCACCGTCGACGATCCGGCCTTCTACACGCAGACCTGGAAGGGCGAGATGTCGCTCAACCGCTCGGCCCAGCCGATCTACGAATACGCCTGCCACGAGGGCAACTACTCCTTCGCCGGCATCCTTCAGGGCGCCCGCGTCCTCGAAAGCCAGGGCCGCGTCCCCTCCATCCTGGTCGAAGGCGAGTAAGGCATCCGGCGTGGAGGCCAGCCCTCCACGCCACTTCTCTCCCGCGCGCTAACTCCGCTTCACCCTGTCCGGCCGCCCGCGCTCCCTGTTGAGCCGCCGCTGCACCTCCGGCGACCACGCCTCGCCATCCTCCGTCACATGCACGCCGTCCTCCGCGCCCCCATCCGCCGGCCGCGCGTCTCCCAGGCTCCGCATCCCGCCCGCCAGCCGGTCCGGCCCCAGCTCCACCTTCACCGCCTCCAGCCGCCGCGGCGCCTCCACGCCCGCGAGCATCCGCTCCAGCCGCCCCATCGCCTCCTCCCCGCCATCCGCCAGCAGAGCCACCGCCTCCCGCATCAGCCCCGCCAGCTGCGCGCGCATCTCCGCCTGAGCATCCGCCGCCCGATTGCCATCGCGTATCGCCTGCAGCGTCTTGTGCGTCGCCTCGCCCGAGCGCTCCATGTCGAGATCCTTCTTGCGCCACCCGCCGCGCAGCGCCCACGTCGACAGCGTCTGCGGATGCACGCCCAGCCGCCGCGACACCTCCGCCCGGCTCGTCCCCTGCCGCACCAGCCGCTCGGCCTCGAATTCCAGTCCCATCAGTTCCGCATAAGATCGCGCCACATCACCCTCCTTCTCGGAAGGCATTATGAGTTCGGGACTCAGGGGTGGGGGATAACTTTTTTCAGCGTTGAATTTTCAGGAGGTTTCTAGTCCTCCACCGCGCAAAGCGCGGGGGAGGTGGATTGCGCGAAGCGCAAGACGGAGGGGGCTGCGCGCCAAAGGCGCGCGGATGCCCGCCACAAGCACAAGCCCTCCCTCTCCAAAGCCGGGGGAGGTGATCGCGCGCTATGCGCGCGAGACGGAGGGGGCCGGCCGCACATCGGCCGGAAGCGGCAGCCCCCGCCCCGCAATGCCGTTCGCCGCATACCGCCCGATCGTCTCCACGACGCCCTCCTCGTTCGAATAGACGTCCGCATTCCACACCCGCAGGATCGTCCACCCCTCCGCCTCGAGAAACGCCGTCCGCCGCGCATCACGCATCCGCTCGGCTTCACGCCAGTGCGTCTCGCCGTCCACCTCGACAACCAGCCGCGCTTTCACGCACGCGAAGTCCGCGATGTATGGCCCGACCGGATGCTGCTTGCGGAAGTGAAGCCCCATCAGCCGCGCTCGCTGCAGCCGCGTCCACAGAATGGTTTCAGCCCGCGTCATCGGCCACCGCATGGCCTTCGCGCGGCTCCGCGTCTTGCGATGTACCCGCATCCCCATCCGCCTGCTACGCAGCCGGCCCCTTCCGTCTCGTCGCGAAGACGCGACGATCCACCTTCCCCACTTCGTGGGGCAGGACCACAACCCGCGTCAATCCCAAGGGGAAGTCATCCCGGCAAAGCCGGTGAAGGTGGCCGCGAGACACAAGGGGAAGTCCTGCCCCACGAAGTAGGGAAGGTGGATCGGCGCAAAGCGCCGAGACGGAAGGGGCCGCCTTCGCAAAGCGAAGGCGGATCGCTCAACACGGGGAAGTCCTGCCCCGCCTCCGGCGGGGAAGGTGGCAGGCGCGCAGCGCCTGACGGAAGGGGCCGTTCGGCAAAGCCGAACGGATGCCACCCACAAAGGGAAGCCCTACCCCTCCTCGCGGGCGAGATGGATTGCTGACGCAGTCATTGAGACGGAGAGAATGAGACGCGCCACGCGCACGCTCCGAATTGGCCCAGACACGTAGGGTGCATTGAGCAGAGCGAAATGCACCATCCCACCAAACTAACCAGCGGTGCATGTCGCTCCGCTCAACACACCCTACGCGACGCGGCACGCGTCGCCAGCTCTGCGGAACTCGCGCTTTATGCAAACGCTTTCGGGAAAACAACGAGCCCGCCAGCCCCCTCGAATATGCATTTGCGACATAACAACTTGTATGCCTCTGGAGCCCCGTCGATGATCTCATGAACTACGGGAAGCAAATCAATTGTACGCACCAACGAAATTTTGCGGCGAGCCGCTGTGTTTGCAGCTTTTGCTGTAAAGAATGGTCCCCGTTCTTCTAT
>JAUYSA010000146.1 GCA_030696545.1 Hyphomonadaceae bacterium | reverse complement strand
CGTCGGGAATATAGACGCACTCGGCCTCGACATTCGGCCCATAGCCGACCAGCCATTTGCGCGTGCCGTCAACCGACAGTTGGGAGGCCGAAATCGGCGGCCGCTCGAGCACGAATTTATCGCCCAGCAGCGCGCGCAGCTCCTTGGCCACGTCGGTCATCTTGGCGAAGTCGGTCACGCCATAATGGTAGATCCAGCGCCAGAGCTGGGTCGCCCGCATCCGCGCCTTCTTCTCCTCGACGCCGGCCGCGATCATCGCGAGGCGCAGGCTCTCTCGGCCCAGACCTGCAAGGTTTGGGGTGACCGCGGCGACGGCAGGCTTTCTGGAGAGGTCGAGTTCCACGGACATTTGCCCGGCTCATACCTCAAACAGGTAAAACACGCGATACCCGGCCCTGCACCGGCGAAAACGCGCCGACAGCGGGTTCTCGCAAAAGAATCTCGCCGCGACTGCATCCAGACGCCCGCCCAGGATCCTCTTCTCTCCAGAGAAGCTGCATCGCTCCCGAAAGCAGCCGGAAATGAGGAAACGCCCATGGGCAATCGCATCGTGTCCCATACGGAATTCGTGGCCGCCACCCTGATGGCGGCCACCTTTGCCGCGCCTGCCTACGCCCAGACGCCACAAGCCGCCCCAGCCTATTCCGCCCCGCGCACGTCCTTCGGCCAACCAAGCCTCGAAGGCGTCTGGACACACAATTTCATCCTGCTGATGGAGTCCTCCCCTCACGCTCCCGCGCTGACCCTGCCGGAAGCGGAAGCCGGCGTCATGGCCGCCACGATGGGCAAGGCGATCGGCGACCAGCTCGATCGCGGCCTCGACCCGGAAGTCCCCGAGCTGATGAGAAACACCGACGGCCTCGGCATCGTCCGGGGCGAGCGCCGCACCCGTTCGGTCGTCGAACCCGCCGACGGCAAGCTGCCCTACACGCCCGACGTCCGGAAGGAGGCGATGCGTGGTCCGCAGGCCAAATACGCCGACAATCACGAAGAGCGCCCGAACTGGGAACGCTGCATCACCAGCCTTGGCCTGCCGCCCGTCACCGGCATCGGCACCACCAGCGTCAACCCGCGCCACATCGTGCAGACGCCCGGCTACATCGTGCTTCACACCGAATATGGCGACGAAGCCCGCATCATTCCGCTGAGTGGGACGCACAAGCCGAAAGCGCTGCACTCCCCGCTCGGCGATTCTATAGCACGCTGGGACGGCGACACGCTGGTGGTCGAAACCATCGGCCTGCCGGCGAATGATCGCGTCCGCTATTTCTCCAACCTGATTGTGCCCGCCGAAGCCGTGGTGATCGAGCGCTTCACGCGCCTGTCCGACAATGAACTGCTCTACCAATACACAGTCGAAGGCACGAACGCTTACACGCAGCCATGGCTGGCTGAATACTCGCTCTACCGCACCAACCAGCGGATGTTCGAGCACGCCTGCCACGAAGGCAATTACTCGCTACCCAACATTCTCCAGGCCGAGCGCGTGAAAGACATGCGCCCTGCTGCAAATCCACAGCCCTGACCGCCCGCCGGCTCTGGCGGGCGCCCTCCCGCCAGGTCAGGAGAAAGTTGAGCTGAGGCTCGTCACTCCGCTTTCGCCTGCATCTCGATCATCGTCTTGAAGCCGCCCCAGAACATGCGCTTGCCATCGAAAGGCATTTTGGCGGGATCGTACTTCATGTCCGGATCGGCCATCACCTTCTTCATAACCTCGTCGCGGTGCCTGCGATTCTTGTAGATGGCGAAGGCGAACACCACCGTCTCGCCCTCCTTCTTCTTCACCGCCTTGTAGAAGTCGGTCGACTTGCCTGCCGGCACGTCATCGGCCACCGATTCCCAGTACTGAAGCGCGCCGTGCTTCAGCCACACCTTGCCGGCCTTTTTCGCGTCCTTCTTGTAGGCATCCAGATTCGCTTCCGGCACGGGAAGGATGAAACCATCGACATAGGCCATGCGTGTGTCCTCGTTGCTGCTCTGCTCATCACACTAGTCTGCGCGGCATGCCAGACAAGACGCCTGCGATCAGCTCATTCGAACTCGGGCTCTGCTGGAGATTTGCGCCAGGCAAGCACCGCGCTCGGCAGCGTCAGCGCCGCAAGCAGAAGGCCCCAGAAGACACCGTTCCAGTGACTGCCGGTTTCGGGAAGCCAAACTGCCAGCTTTCCATTGGCCACAAGATCGTTGCCGATCATCAGATAGATTATACCCAACAGCACGATCGCAGCGAAGATCGAATGCGCGCCATAGGCCGCGCGATTGCGCTCCATCAGCTCGCGTTCGTCGAGCATCGTCTCCTGCTCCTGGCTCTGCCGCTGCAGGCTTGATCCCGCGAGCATCGCAAAGATCAGCAGCGAGACCGCCACCACAAGCAGCCCTGCCAGATCATAGGCAGCCTCGACCTGCGCAGGGCCTGTAACCAGCTGCATGATGCAGCCTGCGGGATAGAGCAGGTACATCCCTGCAAACATCAACCGCACAGTGGCGGGCCTGAATTGCCGGCCCAGCGGATAGCGCTTCGAACGAACGAACATCTATGAACCCCTTTGTTCCTTCAGACTGCGCCCCAGCGGCGCAAATGGGTTGAGAGAGAAGAGTGCTTCCACCGGCGCCTTGAAGACTGCAGCCAGCTTGAGAGCCAGCTCCACGGATGGCGCATAGTCGCCGCGCTCGAGGTAGCCGATGGTCTGGGGGTTCACGCCCACCAGATCGGCCAACTCCTTGCGGCTGATCGATTGCTCCGCCCTGAACACGGCTATCCTGTTGTGAACCACTATCGTATTAACCTCTTATCGCAACGTATCGTTGTCTATACACAACACTCAGCGGGAGCGCAAGAGGTCTTCAAGAATTGGTTTTCACCGCAGGAAGGCCAGCCACAGGAAGACCGGCCAGGTCAGCACTATGCCGGCGAAACATGCCGCAATTCCCGTTGGCAGGCGCGCTTTCGCGGATGCGGCCGGCCCAACGAAAGTCAGCAACCAGACAGTCTTGTAGATGACCTGCATGGCGAGCAATGGCGCGAACAGGACGGGATAAAAAATGCCTGCAACCGAAGCCGCCAGAATCGAAAGCCACAAGCTGGCGACCAACAATTCCAGCCCGCGCGAGCTGGCCACCGCGCCCTGGAAAACCGTCAGCTGCCCGCGTCCCGCAAACATGGCGAAGCACACCGGAACAAGGATGGCGATGTTGAGCGCGTAGGGTATCTGCAACCAGAGATCCATGATCCACCTCCGGTTTAATTTACGCTGTAAGAATAAAATCGGATCATCGCCTCGCGACACTTCATCCCGGAAGCGCAGGCCGACGAGCTCCAGCTATCCAAATCGGAATTTGACGCTCGGCAACAACTTTACCGGCAGAGCGCCCTGGCCTTGTCGATCGCGTCGCGCGAGCCCTTGAGCGAGAAGTGATACGCCGTCCGCGCATCCTTTACCGAAGTAGCCTCCACACGCAGCTCCTGGCCCTTTTTCAGCGCCTCCAGCAACGGCTTCTCGCGATCGTCCGGGAAGAACGCCTCCTGACCGACCGCATACATCGGAAAGCGGTCGCGCCCCACGATCGCGGCCGGCGCCAGATCCGCGCGCAAGGTATAACCGACCCGAAGGCTGGGCTGACTCGTCGCCGCGCCCGACTTGAACGCCGAAACGTAGAACGTCACCTCGCCATGCTCAGCCGCCTTGGGCGCCTTGTCGGAGGCCTCCACGGCGGCAAAGCACACCATGTTGCGGCCTTCGCCCTCGGTATAGACGCGCCAGTCGTTGTACCTGCCGATCGCCTTCGACTGCGCAGCCGCCATCGGCGCCGCCGCCAGCGTCACCGCCAGCATGGTCAGGATCGGGGGAGCCCATCGCGCCATCGTCAGAATCTCCAGTCACGTCAGACTAGACCTGATTACGGATGAAATTTGACGCAAGCTTTAATGTACTGCGTCAGCCCCGGATGGAACCCAAATTACCTCAGGCAGGCGCACATTGGCCCTCAGCGCGGTGCGCGCTTGGCCAGAATCCGCTGCAATGTCCGCCGGTGCATGTTCAGCCGCCGCGCGGTTTCGGAA
>JAUYSA010000131.1 GCA_030696545.1 Hyphomonadaceae bacterium | reverse complement strand
GCCGTTCGGACCGAAAACGACGGGTTTTCCGGCCGGAAGTTCGACATCCTGCATCCGTTTCATCGACACCTGGGATCCCTCGCTCACGGATGTGTGCATCTCGATGTGATCCGCCTGGGGCGAAGAGACGCCGACGATCCGGTCATCGGTAGAGGAGGTGATCGAAAAATAGGCGACGCCGATTCCCGAGGCGCCGAGCGGAGCCCTGTATTGCGCGTCATCGATTGTGAGAGGCGCTGCGCCCTGCCCGCAGGCAGCGAGGACGAGCGCAATGGCGGCGATCAGACGCTTCAAATCCAGCCTCCCTGTTACAGGCCCACAGATAGTGAGGCGAGCCCGTCGGCGGAATGCGCCAGAGGGTCACTGACCCAAATGCCTGTTACGGCCGCCAGAAGCCGATAACGCGGCGAACTTCTTCCATAACCGGCTGGGCGATCGCATTGGCGCGTTCGCCACCATCGCGCAGAATGACGTCGACCTCGGCTGGGTCGTTCATCAGGCGGCGCATCGTATCGGCGACGGGTCCAAGCTTGGCGACCGCCAGATCAGCTAGGGCAGGCTTGAACGCCCCAAACCCCTTGCCGCCGAACTCGCTCAGGACCTCTGCCTCAGACTTGCCCGCAAGGACTGCGTAGATGCCAACGAGGTTCGCAGCCTCGTTGCGGCCTTCGAGGCCTTTCACCTCGGACGGAAGCGCGTCGGAATCGGAAGTCGCACGCTTGATTTTCTTGGCGATGTCGTCCGCCGTATCGAGCAGGTTGATGCGCGACGCATCGGAGGGGTCCGACTTCGACATCTTCTTCGAACCATCCTTGAGCGACATGATCCGTGCTCCGGGGCCCTGATACATCGGCTCGGGTAGTGGGAAGAAACCTGGGGCGTTGAAATCGCGGTTGAACTTGCCCGCGATGTCGCGCGACAGTTCGAGGTGTTGTTTCTGGTCCTCGCCGACGGGAACGTGAGTCGCCTTGTACGCAAGAATGTCCGCGGCCTGCAGCACCGGATAATCGAACAGGCCAACCGAGATGTTCTCTGCGTCCTTGCCGGATGACTTGTCCTTGAACTGCGTCATGCGCTCGACCCAGCCCATGCGGGCGACGCAGTTGAAAACCCAGCCGAGTTCAGAATGCACAGACACTGAGGACTGCGCGAACACGATCGACTTCTTCGGATCGATGCCCGAGGCGATGTAGGCGGCAGCGATTTCGCGCGTCTGGGCGGCGAGGAGTTTCGGGTCCTGAGGAACAGTGATGGCGTGGAGATCCACGACGCAGAAGATGCACGGCATCTGATCCTGCATCGCGACGAACTTCACCAGCGCCCCGAGATAGTTGCCGAGGTGCAAGCTGCCTGACGGTTGCACGCCGGAAAAGACGCGTTGCGGGCCGGTGTAGGCGACGGGATTTTGCTCAGCCATGATGTTGTCCTCGGGGCCGGGGCTTTATCAGCCCTCGCCCGCTCCCGGCAAGGCGGCGCCAGCTGCGCCCTTCTCACGACGCAGCGAACCCTTGATCTCGGAGAGTGACACAGCCCGGAAGGCGAGCGCCGCCGCGCCGTATATGGCGACGCCCAGGATCATCACGACGAGCACCGCAATCTCCTTGTGCCACAGCACCTGTGAGAGCAGCGGATACTGCCAGGCGCATACCCCGGCGAAGCCCCCCATCAGGGCGGTGGCGAGGCTGAGACGGAACATGCGCGACCAGACACGGCCACCCATCCGGTAGGCGCCATCGCGTGCTAGCCTTCCGGCCAACATGAAGACGTTGATCCAAGCTGACGTGCTGGTTGCGATGCCAAGGCCGATAGCGCCATCAATACCGACCGTCGGCAGCCAGAACCATAGCGTCGAACCGATCGCGATCGTTACGACCACGGAGATGAGCGAGTACTGCATCGGCACTTTGGTCTTCTGACGCGCGAAGAACGGCGGCGTGAATACTTTCAGCAGCACGAAGGCCGGGACGCCCCATGCAAACTGGCGCAGCACCTCGGCTGTGCGTTGGGCATCAACGCTTGTGAAGGCGCCTCGCGTGACGGTGGCGTCGATGATGAAGAATGGCATGACCAGCAAAGCCACGGCGGCCGGCAGCGTGAACGCCATCGAGAGGCCGATGCCGTCATCCATGGTGCGATCCGCCCCCGCCTGATCGTTATCGGCAAAATGACGCGTGAGACGCGGCACAAGCGCCAGGCCAACCGCGACGCCGATCAGGCCAAGCGGGAGCTGATAAAGGCGGTCAGAATTGTAGAGCACGGACCGAGCACCCTCGTCCGAGCCAGATAGTATCTGCGTGACGAGCGTGTTGACCTGCAGCGCGCCGCCGGCGATCGCGCCTGGGACGGCGATCGCGAGCATGCGCTTCACGCCCGTGCTGACGACCGGGAAGCCGATGCGGAGATCAACGCCCAGCTTGCGGGCGCCCCACCAGAGCAAGATGCATTGCAGCACCCCCGAGACGGTAACTGCTATTGAGGTCGCAAGCGCGGCAGCTTCGCGATCGGGCACAAGCAGAAGCGGCACAAGCGTGCAAACGTTCAGCAGGATCGGGGCGCCAGCCGTCAAAGCGAAACGGCCCATGGTGTTGAGGACGCCGGACAGCAGCGACGCCAGCGTCATGCAGACGAGGTACGGCATGGTGAGCTGCGCCATCAGGGTGGCGATGGCGAGGGTATCCGGGTCGTCGACATAGGCCGAGAGGAGCGCCGGCATCAACCACGGCATCGCGACCTCAAAGCCGATGCAGACCAGCGCGACAACTGTGATGATGAAGGCCATGGCTTGGGATGCGATCCGGTCGGCTTCGACGGGGCCGTCTGTGGAGCGTGACTTGGCGAAGACAGGAACAAAGGCCTGTGCGAAGGCACCTTCAGCGAAAAGGCGGCGGAAAAGGTTGGGCAGCATCTGGGCCGTAGCCCAGCAATCCATCAACGGCCCCTGCCCGCCGAATCGCGCGTTGAGGGCCAGATCCCGCCCGAACCCCAACACACGGCTTCCCAACGTGAAGAAGGTCTGCACGAAGACATTGCGGGCAAGCGACATGGGCGGTTCCGGCTATCGGTCGAACGACGCCGGGGCGCGCGCCAGCGTATGGGCAGGTATGCGCGGCGCCGTGGGCGAGTGCGAGCGCAATATCTGCTCCAGGCGTGAACTCAGCGTTTCATCCATCTCCGGCGGCATGACCCCGCCGGCAAGTTGCTCGACGTAGAAAACGTCGTGAACGCGCTCACCGTAAGCGCCGACGTGAGCCGAGCGGATGGACAGGCTGGAATCCGCCAGCTCGCGCGCAATGTCATAAAGCAGGCCAGGCCGATCGCGGCCCGACACCTCGATGACGGTCGAATCCGCAGACGCAGTACGATCGATCAGCACTGTAGGTGAGATGATGAAAGCTGCATGGCGGCGGCTGGTGGCAGGCGCCTTGCCCGGCTTCTTGACGCCCTCGCCACCTGCAGCAGCAGCGCGAAGATCCGCAAGGACCCTCTCCAGAGCGTGAGGGTGATCTGATCCCAATGGCTGTCCGCGTGAATCCTGCACTTCGAACACGTCGAGCACACGGTCTTCGCCGGCGTCGTAAAGGTGAGCCGCGACAATGTTGGCGCCTGCAGCGCTGAGCGCCCCGCATAGATCGGCGAACAAGCCAGGGCGATCCGGCGCCGAAACCAGGATCTCCGTGGTGGAGCGACCAGCGTCCACATTCGAGCCAACAACAACGGGCTGGCCGCCCATCTTCGCCAAGGCCGCGGCGTGACGCGCCTGCGCCTCGGGCGGAAAGCTTGTCCAGTAGGCGGCTTCGATTGCGGCAAGCTGCGGCGTCGGCCCGATGCGGTCGGCGAGCAACCTGCGGGCAGCTTCGGCGCGTTCGGCAAGTTGCGAGCGGACACTGTGTTCGTCGGTGCGTCCGCCGCGCAAAGCGGCTTCCGTGGCGTAGTAGAGATCGCGCAGGAGCTGGCCCTTCCAGCCATTCCAAACGCCCGGTCCGACGGCGCGGATATCGGCCACAGTGAGGATAAGAAGGAGACGCAACCGTTCGAGATTGCCGACGCGCTCAGTGAATTTCGCGATTGTCTGCGGATCGGAAATGTCGCGGCGCTGGGCCGTGTCGCTCATTTCGAGGTGGTTGCCGACGAGCCACGCAACAAGCTCGGCCTCGTCCTCCGGTAAGCCAAGGCGAAGCGAAGCCGCCCTCGCCTGCTTCGCGCCTTCGATCTGCTGGTCGCCCTTGCCCTTGCCCGTGTCGTGCAGAAGCATCGCGAGGTAGAGCGCGCGTCGGTTCTGGATCTTGGGAAAGAGCTCGGTCGAAAGCGGATGAAGATCTTTTTCGGTACCGCGCTCAATGTCGTGGATCGTCTCGACGGCTTTCAGCGTGTGCTCATCCACCGTGAAGTGATGGTACATGTTGAACTGCGTCTGGCCCACGATGCGGCCGAACTCCGGAAGAAAGCGGCCGAGCACGCCAGCCTCGTTCATCAGCGGCAGAATGGGACTTGAGTGGTTCTTGGCGGATACGATGTCGAGAAACATCGCACGGGAATCGTCATCAATCCTCGCCTGGCGCGTGAGCGCCCAGAGCGAACGACGCGCCGCCGTCATGGCTTCGGGGTGGATATCCAGGTCACGCTCGTTGGCGAGCCAGAACAAGCGCAACAACCTGCGCGTATCGGACACGAGTATTTCGGGGTTGGTAATCGTGATCCGGCCGCCATCGATCGCGAAGCCTTCCTCTTTCAGCGGCTTCGCCGCCGGACCAGCGAGGAAACGCGGACGCCCGCCGGGCCGCTTTTTCTCGTCGATCTCGAGCTTGGCGCACAGGATGCGTGTCAGTGCGCCAACTTCTTTCGCAGCGAGAAAATAGCGCTTCATGAAGCGCTCCACCGCGTTGACGTTCTGCCGGGCGGTGTAGCCCATGCGCGTCGCCATTTCCGGCTGGAGGTCGAAGGACAAGCGCTCTTCTGCACGGCCGGTGAGGAAATGCAGATGGCAGCGGACCGTCCACAGGAAGCGCGCTTCGCGCAGGAAGATCGCCTTGTCAGCGGGGGTGAACGCAGAGTTGTCGAGCACTTCCTGCAGCGTCTTGCCGCCATGGATGTATTTGGCGAGCCAGAACAAGGTCTGCAGGTCGCGTAGCCCTCCCTTGCCGTCCTTGACGTTCGGCTCAACGCGATAGCGGGAGTCGCCTTCGCGGGCATGCCGATCGGCGCGCTCCTGTAGCTTTGCGGCGACGAATTCAGCGCCACGTCCGGCGATCACATCTTTCTGGAAGCGCTCAACGAGCTTGTCGTACACACCGCGATCGCCGAACAGGAAGCGCTTATCAAGGATCGACGTTCGGATCGTGACGTCTTCCTTAGACAGCTTCACGCACTCGTCGATGGTGCGGAAGGAATGACCCACCTTCAGCCCCATATCCCATAGCGCATAGAGCATGTACTCGATGACGCTCTCGGCCCAGGCTGTCTGTTTGTAGTTGCGGACGAACAGAATATCGACGTCGGAGGATGGCGCCAGAACGCTGCGGCCATAACCGCCGACGGCCACAACGGCCATGCGTTCGGCCTCGGTCGGGTTGTGGGCGCGGAAGATGTGGACGACCGTGAAATCATAAAGCGCAGAGAGCGCCTCATCCATCACCGCGGACATAAGGGCGGCAGTATCGAGACCGTCTGCCCCCTCTTCCAGCCGCTCCTGCGCAATCATGCGGCCGCGGAACAAAGCCGCATGGATCAGATCAAGCGCGCGCTTGCGCTGGGCGATCGGATCGGACCCGTTATCCAGGGCAGCCGCCGTCAGCTGGATGCGCAGCTTCCGTCCATCGACAATATCCGCAATCCGCCACGGGCCGGGCTTGGCCGGGCCGGAGCGAGCGGGATTTGGCAACTCAGAAGCCGGTTCGGCGTCGATCATGCCGGTTCTCTAACCTTGTTTCGCGCCTTGCAACAGCAGGACGGTCAGCGGTCAAGACGCGCAGACTTTTGG
Source organism: Hyphomonadaceae bacterium (assembly GCA_030696545.1). Classification (GTDB taxonomy): domain Bacteria; phylum Pseudomonadota; class Alphaproteobacteria; order Caulobacterales; family Hyphomonadaceae; genus UBA7672. The sequence goes on along the minus strand of JAUYSA010000131.1, from coordinate 835 downwards.
AAAAGGCCTATAAAACACCGGCCAATTGCCCGATCACGCCCCGCAAGGCAGGTTCTGAATGGGAAGAGGCCGGGGCCGCTATTATGGATTCGCTGGAGATCGCAGCCACGGCGCTGACGCTTGTGTCCGTGATTCTGTCGGTAAAACGGAGTCTTTGGCAGTTCCCGTTCGGAATTGCCGGCACAGGGCTGGGCTTCTTCGTGTTCTGGGGCGCGGGGCTTTATTCAAGCGCTGTCCTGCAACCTTTCTTCATCGCCGTTCTGGTCTATGGCTGGTGGTACTGGCTGCGGGGCGACGATAGCCGCCGGCCCAAGATCCGATCCACAAACCCCGGGATTGTCGCGGCCGCGTGCCTGGTCGCATTTGCGCTCGCAGCAGCGGCCGCCTTTGCGCTTGAGAGCTATACCGACGCCAACATGGTGCTGGGCGACGCTTCAATTCTCGCACTCAGCATCGTCGCCCAGATTTTGCTGAGCCGGAAGCGGATCGAGAACTGGCATGTTTGGATCGTGATCAACGCCATCTCGGTTTGCGTGTACGCCTCGCAGGCGCTGTGGCTCTACACGGCGCTGTACGCCTTCTTCTTTTTCAACGCCTTCTGGGGCTGGTGGGAATGGCGCAGGGAGATGCGCGGATATGAGAACGCGGCATGACCGGAACAGCTCATCACAGGCCAAAACGTGTCACGCTGTTCGGCGCGGAATCCACGGGGAAGAGCACGCTGGCGGCCCAGCTCGGCAGCCATTTCAACGCGGTCGTGGTCCCTGAATACGGCCGGACTTACACGGAACAGCACGGCCAGAATGCATCGACGGCTGAGGACATGCTGAACATC
>JAUYSA010000075.1 GCA_030696545.1 Hyphomonadaceae bacterium | reverse complement strand
GAAGCCATCCATCTCGACCAGCAACTGGTTGAGGGTCTGTTCGCGCTCATCGTTGCCACCGCCGAGGCCGGCGCCGCGATGACGGCCGACCGCGTCGATTTCGTCGATGAAGATGATGCACGGCGCATTCTTCTTCGCCTGCTCGAACATGTCGCGCACGCGGCTCGCGCCGACGCCGACGAACATCTCGACGAAGTCGGAGCCGGAGATGGTGAAGAACGGCACGTTCGCCTCACCGGCAACGGCACGCGCAATAAGCGTTTTACCCGTGCCCGGAGGGCCGACCAGCAGCGCGCCTTTCGGAATCTTGCCGCCGAGGCGCTGGAACTTGGAAGGGTCTTTCAGGAAGTCGACAATCTCTTCGAGTTCTTCCTTCGCCTCGTCCACGCCGGCCACGTCATCGAACGTCACGCGGCCATGTTTCTCGGTCAGCAGCCGCGCCTTCGATTTGCCGAAGCTCATCGCGCGTCCGCCGCCGCCCTGCATCTGGCGCATCAGGAAGAACCACAGGCCGACGATGAAGAGCAGGGGAAGCGCCGAGAAGACGTAGCTAAGGATCGTGCCGCCGCCTTCGGAGTCCTCGATCTTCACGTTGACGCCCTTGGTCGTCAGCTTCTGCGCGAAGTCGAACTCGAACGTGTCGCGGGTCACGGCGATCTTCTTGCCGTCCAGCGTGGACGTAACCTTGTCGCCCTTGATGGTCGCTTCCTTGACCCGGCCAGCATCCACCTCGCGCAGGAATTGCGAGTACGACATGTCCTGCGCCCCGGACGTTCCGGACGACGAGGTCATGACCGTGACAAGCGCAATGAGAAGGAAGAGGACGACGCCAAGAAGCGCCAGGTTGCGCATGTTCATCCGCGACAGCCTTTCAAAGGGGTGTTCTGACCCGTGAAGATAGGGGGGATACTGGCCGAAAACGAGTGCTGAACGGTTAAGCGCCTGTCACATTCCTGCGTCTTTTTCGCTTATCCGGGCAATTGTGCGGCTATTGGCAAAGCGCTGCCGCTACGGGATCGGCCAGCAGGGCGTGCGCCCGGTCCCAGGCCGGGGCTTCCGGCTCGTCCGCACCGCGCCTTGGCGGGGCAGGTGAAAACCCGATCGAAGCGCCCTTCCGGCGAATCCACGCGCCGCCCAATGTCATTCCGTCCGACATGCCCCCGACCTCGACAAGTCGCCCGGCCAACCTTTCCAGCGCTTCCAGGCGAGGTGGTGTTTCCGCCCCTCCCGCCGCCATGACCAGCGCCTCGACCAGCCTCAGCTTCGCGTCATCCGGCAGCCCCTCTATTGCCGCCAGCGACAGCGTTGTCTCGTTCCCATCGTGCCGGCACAGTTCCAGCGCCTCGCGCGCGCGCGCCAGCGCCGCCACCCGCGCCTTGACTGCCGCCCCCATGATCCGAATGATCCTGTCGCGTCCCTCCGGCTCCAGCCGCGCAACAAGTTGGCGCGTCCGCACCCGCTCATAACGCTCCGCCTCGTTCGAAGGGTCGTCCACCCAAATCATCGACCGCGCACGCAACTCCGCGCGCAGCTCCTCGCGCGCAAACGCAAGCAGCGGCCGCGCCAGCTGCAACCCGCGCCCCTCCGGCCACACCGGCGAAGGCGCCAGCGGCAACGGCCCCGCCAGACCATGCCAGCCCGACCCCTGCCGAATGCGCATGAGAAAAGTCTCGATCCGGTCGTCGCGCGTGTGCCCGAGCGCAACGAGTCCCACATCCATCGCCCGCGCCCATCCGGCGAGCAGGGCGTGGCGCGCCCGCCGCGCCTCCGCCTGTCCCGGCGCGCCGCCCGATCGGCCGAAATGGCTCCATGTCAAAATCGTATGCGGCACGGAAAGCTGTTCGCAGATCGCCGCCACGCCCTCTGCCTCGGCCAGCGCCTCCGGCCGCAACCCGTGGTCCACGGTCGCTGCCGCCACGCTACGCCCCCGCAAGCGCGCCCACTCCGCGCCCAGCACCAGCAGCGACAACGAGTCAGACCCGCCCGACACGGCAAGGCCCAGCGTCTGATGATATCCGGCAAGCAGATCGAACGCGCTCATCGCGCGCATGAGAAGCGTGCGGTCCGCGTCAGTGGTGTGTGAAATGTCGCTCAGTTGCTTCGTCTCGGCTGCTTACCACCGGATACGCGACTTCGAGCCAGCATCCCAGAGCCGTCATTCCCGCCGAACCCCGGAAACCCGAAGGGTTGTCCGGGGAAGAGCGGGAACCCAGGAGCCGCAGGCGCCGATCTTGAAGCCCCTGGGTTCCTGCTTTCGCAGGAATGACGATTGAGCGGTGGGTAGGCGGCGCTACTTCAGCCCCAGCACATCACGCTCGTAGATTTCGAGCAGCTGACGCCAGATGTCGAGCGTATCCTCGAAATTGTCCGCGGTGACGCCCGCGTCGAGGTTCACGTCCATCTGCAGCTTCACCTGCGCCGCATCGAACGTGATCCGAACATAGCGCCAGCGCGCATTGAAGGCGTTGGCGGAATCGCCCGTCAGGTTCGCCGGCTTTGCCGCCTGGCTCATGAACTGCACCGAATTGCAGGTCAGGCCCTGTTCGCACTCATAGAACTGGATGACGTAATCCGAGCGCGAGATCCGTCCGGTAATCACCGGATCGCCTTTGGTGTCGGCGCGCAGCTCCACGCGATAACCCGTCTTCTCCATGAAGCGCGCTATGCCCGCCGGGTCGGATGCGTCGAACATGCCCCCGCGCACGCGCTCGGCCGATGGTGTCGGCTGAGCCGAAGCAACCGAAAACGCTGACGCCGCCAGCGCGGCGGCGAGACATGAAGCTAGAAACGTGGGGGCGCGGTTCAGCACGTCGACAGGTCCCTGATGGGTTCAGAGCGAAACCGTTACGGGCAGACCGTTAAGAACACTTGGCGTACTGGCGTTCCTGCGCCGCCATCTGCTTGGCGACAGCGGAAGCCTTCGGAAACTGCTTGGCCATCATGTCCAGCGTCTTGCAGCTGTCGGCCGTCTTGCCCATGCCCCGCATCGCGCGCGCCAGCTTCACCATCCCGGTCGCGGCATTCGCCGAGTTTGGATAGGTCTTGATCAGCTTGGCATAAGCGCCGGAGGCGTCGGCAAAATTGTCCTGATAGAGCAGGGATTCGCCGAGGTAATACTGCGCATCCGCTGCTTTCGCGGCTTTCGGATACTTGGCCAGGAAGCTGGTGAAAGCCTGTTCCGAGCCCGGGAAGTCGCCGCCCAGCAGCATCGCGTGCGCCGAGTTGAAGAAGCCTTCCTCGTCCTGCGGCAGCGCCGCGATATCGACACGCGGGGCAGGGGCGGGCGACGCATTGCTGTTCAGCAGTCCAGCCGACTGCGCGGTCTGCAACGGCGCCGACAGCGAGGCAGAGCCCCCGCCGCTGGTTACGACTGCGCCGCCGGCGGCGTCTTCAAGCATTTCGACACGGTCGCGCAGCGCGGTCAGGTCGGTCTCGAGTTTCTTGCGGCCATCATTGGCTTCTTCCGCCGTGCGGCGGGCATCGCTCAGCTGCGCGCCAAGAACCTCGGCGCGGTCCGTCGCCTTGCGAAGATCGGCTTCCAGCTGCTCGACGCGCTGGCGAAGCTGTTCGACGGCCGGGTCGGGGGCTGCGGTGTAGGGCTGGGAGTTGAAAACCTGGGCGTCAGCGCGGGGCGCGACAACAAGAGCGGCGGCAAGAAGGGCAAGGCCCGTCATCGCGGCCATCAGGCCCCCTCGAACATGCGCGTCACGGGTGACGGCGATTGCGCGGGCCCTGGAAGAATTGGTGTGGGGTTTCGTGCTTGTCATGGCCAAAAAGCTATCCGCCGCCCGGGCCAGAAATGTGGCGAACCGGGCGGCGGACTGCACTTTTGCGTTAGAGTTAGCTGATCGCCTCGACGATGATGTTCGAGTACGCGTTCCGGTTGCGAGCCCAGGCAGTCTCGTCATGGCCCATGTCCAGCGGCTTGTCCTTGCCGAACGAGATCGTCTGGATGCGGGTCGACGTGATGCCCTGCGATTGCAGGTACTGCGACACGGCCTGCGCGCGGCGATCGCCAAGCGCGATGTTGTAGTCACGGGTGCCGCGCTCGTCGGCATGGCCCTGAACTTCAACCCGCGTCGACGGGAACTGCTTCAGCCACGAAACCTGCGTCGCAAGCGAGCGGCGGTCGGCATCGTCCAGATTGTACTGATCGTAATCGAAATACACGCGATCCGTCGATTTGGCCGCGAAGTCAGCTTTCGAACCGGCAGCCGGTCCGGCCGGAGTCGGGTTGGCCGGCAGCGGGGTGGGCGGTTGCGGCGCAACGCGCGGAACCTCAGCCACGACCGGCGGAGGCGTAGGCTCCGGCGGAGGATTGGAAGCGCACGCTGTCGCCAGCATGGAAGCTCCCGCGAGAATGGTAAGACCGAGTGACCGCATAATGAATGACTCCTTGTTCCCGTCGCGCCCCCCAAGAAGGCGCGTAATCTAGTTTCCCCAACCAGTACCTGCGATTTGCGATGGTTTTGCAAGTCCGGTGGGCGCTATGAACCACTGAAGTAGCAATATACTTCGGGGTTTTTTGTGGCAAAGGCGAGGTAACATTGCAATCGAGTAATGAAATATAGCAACGAATTCCACTTCAATGCATCGCCTTGCCTCACAGCGTTGCATTTAGGCGCCACTCATCTGTCATCGACGCAGACTTACCCAAGGGCAGGCCTGCGCCACCTGGCGCCTTACTGCTGGGCGGCCTCGACCTTCAGCAGCGGACCCCAAGTGGGATTGGTCGCGTCACGCGGCGTCGGCATCCGGCGCAGGTTACGGCCCGTGAGATCAACGCTCCACAGCTTGGGACCCGCCCCGCGCGAAGCCGTCCGCTCGAATGCGATCACGCGTCCGTTCGGCGACCAGGTCGGGCTCTCGTCCTGATAGCCGTCCGTCAGGATGCGCATCCCCGAACCATCCGTGCGGATCACGCCGATCGAGAACTTGCCATCACCCTGGCGCGAGAACGAAATCCAGTCGCCACGCGGCGACCACACCGGATCGGTGAAGCGCCCGCTATCGAATGTGATCCGGCATGTCGTGTCGCGCCCGCCCTTCGGGCAGTTCATCTGCGCGCCGTCTTCGCGCATGATATAGAGCTGCGGTCCAAGCCCGCGATCCGACACGAACACGATCATCTTCCCATCGGGCGAGAATGACGGCGACGTATCGATCGCCGCATCATTCGTCAGCCGGCGAGACGTCCGCCGCGCCAGCTCGATCACATAGATGTCCGAGTTCCCGTTCACCGCGCGGCTCAGCGCGATCGAGCGTCCATCCGGCGAGAAGCGCGCCGAATAATCCATCGAGTTCGGCCCCTCGGCCAACACTTCCTGCCGCCCCGTCTCGATATCGTAGAGATACGTCCGCAGCAGCGTCGCGCCTGTATATTTCGGATCAGGCACATACGCGCCGTAGAGAATGCGCTGGTCGGTCGGCGAGAAGCGCGGGTTGATCACAGATGTGAAGCCGGCCAACAGGAATTCCGCATTCGCGCCATCCTGGTCCATGATCGCCAGGCGGCCCCGCACCGGATCTTCGCCCGGCGTCTTCGACACGAACACAACGCGGCTGTCGAAATACCCGCCATCGCCCGTCAGCTGCGAGAAGATGTCGTCCGCCACGCGGTGCGCTAGCCTGCGCCAGTTCAGCGGCGTCGCCACAGTATATTGCCGCGCGAACTGCTGCGACGCGCCATAAACGTTATACAGCCGGAACTGCACGGTCATGTTGTTGCTGCCGGGAGCGATGATGACGTTCCCGACGATCAGCGCCTGCGCCGAAACGCCCGCCACCTGCCAGTCCGGATAACGCGGCGCCATGTCGAACGACAGGTCGCGCTCGATGAACGCCGCCTTGTCCACCAGCTCGAACACGGCGGAAGAGGCGAGATCCTTGCGCAGCACATCGCTCAGCTGCGCCGCGATCTCGGCCGCGCCCGCGCCTTCCGAGTCGAAGTCCGGCACGGCGATCCGCATCGGCACATATTCCTCGCCTACCACCGTCACGCGCAGCTGCGCCGCGGCCGGGGCGCTCATGCCCATCATCGCGGCGATCGCGATCACGAATATCTTGAGGTGGCGCATCGGGTTTTTCCTCACGGCAGTCATTCTATTGCGCTCCGATCTTCGGCAGGAACTCGATATCGATCCAGTAGGGCGCAGGCTCGAGCTTGAAGTATTCCGGCGGCACCTGCCAGCCAATGTTGTTGCACTTCTGCAGCGCGGTACGCGCGTGTTCGATGAACACCAGCAGCGGACCGCCAGCAGGCGGACGCGAAGGCTCGCGCAGCTCCGGCTCCACCGCAAATTTTCCGTTATTGCCGAACCGCACGCGGAACGTGGTCCGCAGGCTCGCCGCATCCGCCATGTCGGAATGGTCCGTCCAGCAACGCTTGTTGACCAGCTGCGCGCGAATGTAATCGGTGATCGTCACCTGCGTGCGCCGCATCTCGCCCGCGCCCATGCGAGGCGCTGCGTTCTCAGGGCTGGCTGTCTTTCCGGCCGGAGCGGGCGATGCTTTCGGCTTGTCCTTCTTCACATCGGTCAGCATCGAGTCGAGGAACGAATTCAGGTCCTCTTCCTTTTTCGCCGGCGTCGGCTTGGCTTCCGGCTTCTTCACTTCCTGCGCCTTGGGCGGAGGCGTGGGCGCAGCTTCAAGGTTGACCGTGTCTTCCTCAGGCTTGGCTGCAGCGGCAGACGTGAACGTCTCCGTCACCTCTTCCTCGACCGCAGCTTCCTCTTCCTTCGGCGCTTCCGCCACAACCGGCGCAATGTCGGTCACATCGCCGATCGTCATCAGCTCAAGCGGAATGATAATCATCGGGCTCGACGGCTCAGGCTTCGACGCCTGTTCGCTCGAAGCCCACAGTCCAGCCGCAACGACGCTTACATGCGCCACCAGGGAGAAGAACGCGCTAAGTCGCATCTCTCCGGTCAGCCTCCCTGTTCAAGGATGCGCGCAGCCGCATTGGCGTCCACCGGCAGGCCGGCGTTCTTGAACCCGGCGCGCTGCAACAGCGCCAGCACATTCACCACCGCGCCATAAGGCACAGCTTCATCGCCACGCACGAACACGCGCTTTTCCAGATTGTTCTCGGCCAGCGCCATCAGCATGGGCGCCAGCTCCTTCAGCGGGATCGGCTCCTTCTCCATGCCGACATAGACATTCGCGTCCTTGTCGACCGTCACCACCAGCGGGCGCTCATTCTCCTGCTTCAGCTGTTCCGCCGCCGTCTTCGGCAACGTAACCGCCACGCCCGTCGCCAGCATCGGCGCGGTGATCATGAAAACGACCAGCAGCACCAGCATGACGTCGACCATCGGCGTGACGTTGATGTCGGCCATCTGGCGTCGCCGCCCGCGCCTTCCACGTCCCGAATTGCCCATCATCATGGCCATGGATCAGGCGTCCCGGCGTTCGTGCAGGCGGCGCGACAGCCGCACCGAAACTTCCGAAGCGAAATTGCCCATGCGCTCGGAGAACGCCGAAATGTCGCTTGAGAACTTGTTGTAGAAGATCAGGGCAGGGATGGCCGCGAACAGGCCAAGCGCCGTCGCAAACAACGCCTCGGCAATACCGGGCGCCACGACAGTCAGGTTGGTCTCGCCCTTGGCCGCAATGTCACGGAACGAGTTCATGATGCCGATGACCGTGCCGAGCAGGCCGATGAACGGCGTCGACGAGGCGATGATCGCCAGCGTCGAAAGCCCCGTTTCCATCCGCGCGGTTTCGCGGTTCACCGCAACATCCATCTGCGCGCTGGCGCGTTCGATGATCGCTTTCGATTCCTCTGGCGATCCTGTGCGCCGTCCCTCGCGCCATTCGCGTGACCCGGCGGAGAACACCCTTGCCATCGCTTCGGAGGATTTCTCCGTCACGCGGCCATCCATGTCTTCCATCGGCTGGCCCGAATAGAAGGCGGCCTCGATCCGCTTGGCGCGGGATTTGGCGCCGCCCACCGTCAGCCATTTGTCGATGGCGACCGCCCACGACCAGACAGACGCGATGGCAAGGATGCCCATCACGATCTTGACGATGATATCCGCCCGCACAAACAGAGCGAGAAGCGAGAAATCCTCTGCGGTCACGACAGGGGCCAGCGCGGTGGGATCCATTAGGGTCTCTCAAATCCTTCGGTTTCAATCGGGAAGCTCGCGCAAATCCCGGCTGGTGCAAGCCTGCCAGCTTCTTCTTCAAGTCGGCCAGCCTCTTCTTCAAGCCGGAATGCACCGCTTCTGGTTACGAAATTAGGCGACATGAAGGTCAATGCCGGCGATTCCCCGGGGCTTCAGGGGCCATTCAGCGAGGGGTGCTTATAGGCCTGCCAATGCGACAATTCCGTTGCGGAAGGCTTACGAACCCGTCCCTCAGCATTGATCGCCACCGCAACGACCTCCGCCTCGGTCAGCGTCACGCCGTCGCGTGTGATGGTCTGCCTGAAATTGAGGCGCGGTCCCTTCATTCCGCCAAAGAGCGTATGCACCACCAGCGTGTCGTGAATGCGCGCCCCGGCCTTGTAGTCGATCACGATCCGCGTGATCGCAAACGTCCCATGATCCTCCCGGTCCGGCGGCGTCCCCATCACCCGCAACATCTCGGAACGCCCCCGCTCGAAAAAGCGCAGGTAATTGGCGTGATAGACCACGCCGGTGAAGTCGGTGTCCTCGTAATAGACCCGCACCGGCAAAAGGTGCTCCCCATTCACGATCCGTCCGATGGAAGGCAGGTCATCACTCATGGGGAATCCGCTTAATCCGCCGGGAGATGCTTGTCATCCCGGCGGCGTCCCCACCCACCGTCATCCTCGGGCTTGACCCGAGGGTCTTTCTGAACTCACCCTTCGCCGTCATTCCCGCCGAGCCCGAAGGGCGAAGAGCGGGAACCCAGGAGCCACGCCCACCCAACCATCCCCCTCCGTCTCGCGTGCTACGCACGCGATCCACCTCCCCCTGCTCCGCATGGGGAGGCAACCCACCACCGTTCTCTTGCCTCCACCGCCAAAGGCGGGGGAGGTGGATCGCCGCGTCTTCGCGGCGAGACGGAGGGGGCACACACGCGCCAGCCCGAATAGCCCTCATCCTGAGGGATCGCGCAGCGATCGTCTCGAAGGACGAGGGCGTGCTCACCAGAACCGGATGCAAACTCCGTCGAATCCAATAACCGCAAATCCTTCCCGATCAATCCACTAACCCCCACTAGCTGGGGGATAAAGAATCCTCCGTCCCCACCCCGCCGGACCAGGCGCATAATGCCCGCATGTTCGACCTGTCGCAGATCATCCTCTGGATCCTCTGGCGCCTCCGCCCCGTCCT